>NZ_FMWD01000008.1 GCF_900102855.1 Thiohalomonas denitrificans | reverse complement strand
GATTCTTTGAAAACGTCGAATGATTAGGCACTTCGCCTTCAAGGCCGAGCCGGCAGAACCACCGATAAGCAAGGTTCAGGTGCACCTCTTCACATAACCGCCGCTCGGATCGGATACCGAAACAGTACCCTACCAGCAGCATCCGAACCATCAGCTCAGGATCAACAGATGGCCGACCCGTGGGGCTATAAAACGGAGCAAGATAGCCGCGCAGATCACTGAGATCGAGAAATCGGTCTATCTGGCGCAAGAGGTGGTTTTCGGGGATGAACTGCTCAATGTTGAAGTCGTAGAACAGTTCGTTTTGCGAGCCCGGCAGCTGACCCATCATCGGCTTCGATCCCAGAATGAGTTCTAACACCGATTAGATCACATCCATGATCCAGCGCCAAGCTAGTCGCCAGTTTTTCAACAGAATCGACCCAAAGCGGCCATTCGGCAGAGGCGGAGTTTAAGCGCACTGTCCCCGGAATTCCTGTCAGGTTGACGGAGTGTTCCGACGTGACATAGCGTTCGTTTAGGTTATTACGCGACAAAATGATTTTGGCTAAATAGCTTGGTATTTGGCAGAAGGGGTGGGGTCTTGCGATGATACGAATTCTAGGTAGCCTCCGAGCTTCATTGATATAGCCCACCACGTGCCCGAGGAGCTATGGCCAGGGACGAGTTCACAAAAGCAACTATAGAGCGCCTACGTGCCCGCGTGGGCAACAGGTGCTCAAACCCGAGCTGCCGGGTGCCCACCACTGCGGGTACGTCAGAATCCCCTAGCCGGGTGAATTCTATAGGAATCGCGGCGCATATTTGCGCAGCAGCGCCCGGCGGCCCCAGGTATGACCCGAAAATGACCGTGGAATCTCGTAGGTCAATCGATAACGCCATCTGGCTTTGCTCAAACTGCTCGATTGACATAGATAAGGATGAGGGACGATATAGCGTCGAGAGTCTGCATGATTGGAAGTCCCGCGCGGAGGCGTTAGCGCGTGCGGAACTTGGAAAGCGGTTACCGAGCCAAAGCGATACTATTGATACCGTAGCGACGGCCCTCACCGGTATGCCGAAAAACTATATCGTCAACGCGATTGACAACGTGCATACCGCGACCTCCCAAGCTCTACAGAACCTAGACCCACGTTTTCTCGTACGAACCGCGCATCATAACGATGTCACTTACTACGAGATCCACGCAAAGGAAGATGCACACATCTCAATGACTTTTGGAGGGGCAAGCTTCGAGGAGGTTGCTGAAAAATTCAGCCGGCTCGAAGATCACGGCGAGCGTTTTGAAATTGATACCGAAAACCTTTCAGTCAAAGGTTCCGACCTTTTGCAGCAACTCATGCAGGGAAGTCCGCAAGGGAAGCTGTCAATCTCACCTCAACCACATCCGGCGCTTCAAAAGCTTTGGCTACGACACCCAACCACAGCTGAGACCGTTATCTTTGACGATATACATGGAACCGTGTCCGTGGGTTCCGAATCGTATATATACGATGGTTACGCGTGCGGGAGACTTTTTCGGTTTCACTACCGAAAATCATTTTCTAAAATTAAGGCTCGGATCAATATCCAACTCAACTTGATGAATTGGGAAGGAAAACCCATAACTACGCTACCACACCTCAATAAACTTCAGCGACTTTTCGCTCGATTGGTAGAGGGCTGGGAAGTGAATACTTCACTAGAAGTAAATGGAATAGAGATATCAAGCGGCCATGGTTTACAGGTTTCCCAAGAAGAGTTCGTTAGGCAGACGAATGTGCTGCTTACCTACATCAAAGCGGCCGCCGAGCTAGCCCCCTTCCTCCACCAAGAGGTCAAATTTGCAAGTGATTTTCTGCTCACAGATGCTCAACATAATAAAATTATGAATAGCGTGTCGATCTATAAAGGCGAGTACAATCCTGAATTCGCAGATGGCGAACTGGTCGCTACAGCTACTGTAGTGAACGAGCGAGAAGCTTTTAGCAATGAAGGGCCCGTCACGTATCTCGTGGAAGAAGACGGCGAGTGTATAGAACTGTTCGGCACCACGGTTAAGCTGCCGAAAAAACGAACCCTGTTTACTGATATGGTAACAAAGCTGACGAGGGATTCTTCAGCACCTGAGGACGAACAAGGGTATGTACTAGAGCTATATGCGACAGAAACGACAAAATGCCGAATCGAATTCGACACAATCAACAGCGCGGAGGCGTAAGGTAGCGAGCTCCGGGAGACAGTATACCCGTTTTAATAAGAGCCTCGTGGAGGCTATGTGACTGGCTGCTTATGGCCGGCTTCTTCCTGTTGCGTACCGAGCCGAAGGGGCATTCCCGACCCAAAGCCTCCTTCCAACTCTCGCTCGGCGACGTGTGCTAACCAGAGACCTGCCATTCGGTTAAGATATTCGCCGCGATTCGCCTCCTGCGGATTTCCGGCTTGTCGTCGTCAGGACGTTCTACTACCGGGCGGTACTCGACCCCTTCGATAATCTAATTGCGGGCAGTGCGCCCGCAAAAAATGTCTACGCCCCCGTTTGTTCCTGGGTGTTTTGGTTTGACGGTTGAGGAAACCTGAAAGTGGAGCCACGTTCCGGCGAATAGACTGGATGGGCTTATCATTGAAATAGGTATACTGTCACCGGAATTCGGGGATTCGCGGAACTCGGAATTCGGTCGATGCCTTGAGTTTACGAAAACACCGAGAGGTTCCGAGGGTCGGAACTGGCGCCCCCTACTCGTGAGATTCATCGCCGAATTCTTCATCAACCACTTCTTCCGGACAGAATACAGAATGGAATTCTGCAAACTCAGGTGCACTGAAGAAATGATGAAATAGGTTTTCTTCCTCTTCGTAACTCACACACCAATTTCTTTCAACATTCTTGGCGAACCGTTTCCAATCGTGAATGAGCATCCAATCACGGACAACTCCAAAGATATTTGAATCGTGCTTTTCGCGCTTAAAAACTTCGGCATAAGTGGGCGGGACGACCTTATCGAGCTCTGCCAGTGTATGAATGCCAAACTGGTGAAGCTCTTTAACAAGCTCGTCCAGGTGATAGGTGGGAAAATCTATTTCGATCCCATTTTCCTCACACCATTTTCTGACGTACCGCGGAAGCGAAATCGAATCTATCTCCACATCCAGTTCGCCCAAATCCGATTTCCGCTCGACGCTCTCAATATATTTATCAATTTCTTTGGAGACGTCATCAAATCCTCTATCCGCTATTTCCAGCATTCCAGCGTACAGGTATAGCTGCCTTTCAACTCTTTTGGGAAGCTTCCCGGAAAATTTATAGTTGCGATCATGAGCCAGTTCCGCCCAAGCATGCTGCAAAACTGTTCTCACTTGAATTTCAAACTGAAGGCCCGCGAGGTCCGAAAACTCTGGCAGTCCAGTGCGACCATTGCCAAGTCCACACACAAAATGCACTGACCTATACCCAATTTGGTCAGTTGACATCAAATCGTCCTGATTCAAAGAATTCTTAGGATCGATTTCAAAAGCCTCGTCAATTATTTCAGACGCTTTGTTTACGTCTGATTCGAAGTAAAGGATTACCCGCACACCCGAAAGATCTGTCATTTGCTTCTGAGGGTTCCGGTATCCCTTTCGTTCAATCTTCTCTAAGGCGCTAGTCTTTTCCTTGGTGCGCCCAGAAACGGCAAGAAAATCTACGCTCTTCGCTTTGAGCACATTCTCTATGATAGTGACAACGCTTTCAGTGAGCCTTCGATGCAAAGGCAGTACACTGCTCAGCCACTTTTCGTTTTCCTTTTCGCTCATATCACTCTCGTTTGTGCGTTCATTGCGAGTTACAGGCCGATGCCAAAGGAACTTAGTTCAGCAGTCCATCATGCCGATAACGCGCCTGATGATTCAAGGTGCAACCGCCATCGGAGCCGCTCGATCTGGATCTTCCTCTCAGCCTCAAACCGCCGGGTAGCCTCCTCCTCTGTGAGTACGCCGCTCTCTACCTGGAATCCCGCGGGTAATAGAGCCTCTCAGGCTCGTACCTCACCGCGGTGCTCCTCGTCGGTGCTGGCTTCAGGATCGTTGGGGATTCGATTTTGAGGACAGTATACCGATATCAGCCCGTCCAACTTCTTTTGCTCTACGTCCGCTCGTGGCCGGTTGCTGCCGCTGCTACTTGGATTCCCGCTTTCGCAGGAATGACGGGTAGTGGCCGTTTTCCGCCTGTACGGCTTACCACTGGTCAGTCAGCGACTCCGAGCCGCAGCGCCCTAGAAGGTGAGGGCATCAGGCGAGCTATAGGGCATTGCCCCACACCATTCGTACTTGGAAGTGGCTTGTTCAATGATGAGTCAGGGGCCTAACGGAGATTGATCACGTAGAGGACCACGAAGGACGGGAATTTCCCGAGCAGCCATGTTTGGTGTGGGGACGCTGTGAGTGCACCAGAGCGGTACCGGAAGTCGTTGGGCGCTGGCCGTCGGGTATGTTAGTCCAAGTAGGACAAGGAGAAGTTCAGTCGTGCCGGAGAGGGACCGGAGGTCCCTTGCTCAGGGGATCGCCGCATCAGGGTGAGTCGGGTCTAAGCCCCAGAAAAGCAAGGAAAAAAGATCATGGCCAGGGACGGAATCGAACCGCCGACACAGGGATTTTCAAGACAGAGAGCTCACTTGAGCGCCCATTCCGCGCATAATCTATTTGCGCTGTAGCTGACCTCGGCCAAACCCCCGAAGTTTACACAAAAAAAATTTTCCTAGCTTCTAAGAAGACATTTTCGTCGGCGGCGAGGAGACCGGAACTTGACCGGACGGCTTGGCCCGCATCGGTAGGAGCAGCGCTTTCGGGGGCGGAAAGCGGTAAAGGCAGAATCTGGACCCGTAGTTGCCCCTTGGCTCAGGGACGGTCAAACCGTAAAGTTGGCACGATGAAATAGGTATACTGTCGCCCGAGTCCGTCAGTCCGTCCCGATACCCCGATTCCACTGGCGGCAAGCCGGGGCACATTCTCTTGGTGCAGACCTTCGGCGCTCTCGCCGCCGGAGGGGGGAGCAATTGACAGGCTGCGGGGTCGGGCGGAATACTGGCAAATAGGGAGCGCGGTGATGGTAGGCTTGTGGACGTCTTTGGATTGAACGCGGTTTCTGACGCTGTGCGGGTGCGAAGCAAAGCCTTATCCCTCAAGGCAGTGGAAGAGGTACTGCACAACATAGTAGCAGTTGAGGGAACCGAAAACACCGAGATCGTCGTCGATGTCCGTACGGAGAACGCCAGCGGTTTCAGCGAGAGTGTTGTACGGACGATCAAGGAGAGCAGCCGCGGTTTCGGCTTCGAAGTCAGCGAGTTCCAGGAGGTCGAGTGGTAAGCGAGGTCGAGGTCGTCGACACGGTCAGGCTCAAGCCTGACGCAGGCCTCGTCAAGAGCCTGGGATCACATCACACGTTCGAGTCGGCGATCGCCGACCTCGTCGACAACTGCATCGATGCCGAGGCGACTCGGATATCGGTCCGAATGCTGACTAAAGACGAGCGGTTGGTCCAGGTCGAAGTAGTCGACAACGGCAAGGGCATGGACGCAGCCGCGGCCGACCAGGCCATGACCCTCGGGCACCAGCGTAAATACGGCGACACCGATCTCGGCTACTTCGGCGTAGGCCTCAAGGCAGCGTCATTCGGGCAGAGCGAGGTGCTGACCGTTTGGTCGAGCCGATACGGCGCCGTTCCCGTGGGACGGCGGATCAAGCGCGCAAACTTCTCCAAGGACTTCTCTTGTCAGATCCTATCTTCGGAGGCGGCGGCTGCGGTTCAAATACAGCGGAAAAAGCAGATTGACTTCGCCTGGGGAACCACGGTCGTCTGGTCTGGACTGCGCAGCACCTACCACGGCCGCAACATCGCCGAGGCGCGCGAGTGGTTGTCCAAGACTGAACTCGCGGTCCGACAGCACCTCGGCGTGACCTTCCACCGGCTGATCGCGAAGAAGGCCATCGTCATCGACATCCTTGTCGACGAGTTCGAGTACGCTGATGAAGCAATCGGCACGCCGGTGAAGGCGATCGATCCCTTCGGCTACGCCACCTCGGGTCGTCCCGGCTATCCCAAGACGATCGTTGCCACCTCCGGTAGCCACGAGATCAGGTTCAAGTGCCACATCTGGCCCGCAAAGACGGACATCCCGGGGTACCGGATCCAAGGCAAGTCCGGCGAGAAGTTCCAAGGCTTCTACATCTACAGGAATGACCGGCTCTTGCAAGTGGGTGGCTGGTCTGCAGCAGCCAACTCGTCCACGCAGCGCCGGCTTGCCCGCGTCATCATCGACGACGCATCGGTGATCGGCAGTCTTCTGACGATGAACCCGGAGAAGTCAGGACTCCGGTTCGAAGCCGGTTTCAAGGATGCGCTGGCACATGCGCAGGCGAGGGACGGAACGACTTTCGATCAGTACCTCCTGGATGCCGAGGATACGTACAAGACCGCCAACAAGCGGACAATTAAACGCCATCCGGTCATCGCGCCGGACCGTGGCTTCGCACCGGCGGTGCGGAAGCAGATCGGGGCTGAGCTCGGACTGATCAATTCCGATGCCTTGGAGATTCGTTGGGTCCGCATGGGAGAAGGTGATTTCTTCGACATCGACTTCGGTAACAGTACACTGCTGCTCAACCAGCGTTACCGCCACCTGTTCGCTCCCCAGGGAAGCAGCCTGAACGACGCGCCGCTGATCAAGGCGCTGATGTTTCTGCTGACCCACCAGATCTTCGAGGGGACCAATCTGGGGCCGAAGGACAAGGACAACATTGCCCTGTGGCGCGCCATCCTCGGCGCAGCCGTCGAGGCCGAAGAAGAGATACGCTATGAGTGAGTCGCTGAACGATGCACGTCACTACTCGCTAGCAAACGTCAACGGATTCTGGGCAGCCGGCAACCCGGTCGTGCTACCGATCAGCGGCACGCCGTCCTGCACCCTCGACATTCACCCCGCCAACAGGGCGATCACGCTCACTACCCCGTTCACTCCACCCGAGCCCGACGTCGTGAAGTGGCGCAACATCACCTTCAAGCCGGTGGCGTCGGATGACGGCGACATGGCTGAGTTGACCGTCTTCGTCGATGATAACCTCCACGGCGCATACGGACTGCTCACGAGCATCGCCGACGAGCTCCAGATCGAGGGCGAGCCGCTTGCTGCGGCTGTTGCGTCGGCGATTCAGAGACATCGGGGGATGTTCACCGGCAAGGTCGGGCTCAGCCAGGAAAAGGAGGTCGGCCTCTTCGGCGAGTTACTCGTACTCGAGTACCTAATCAACGAAATCGGCGCTGGTCCGGCCATCGGTTCGTGGCAGGGTCCGCTGTCGGAAGAGCATGACTTCGTTTTCGGCGAGGTTCACCTAGAGATCAAGACGACATCGGGCGAACAGCGCCGACACATGATACATGGGTTCACTCAACTCGTTCCCCTGCGTGGAGTACCGCTGAGCCTGGTCTCGATCCAGCTGACCCGCAGCGATGTGGAAGGCGGTTGCACTCTGTCCCAACTGGTGTCGCAGATCCGCGCGAAGTCCGGCGGCCACCGCCCGAGGGTGGACGAGGCGCTCGAAGCGGTTGGCTGGAAGGATGACGATGCTGAGCTCTACACGACATTCTGGGCCAAGCGCAACGAGCCGAGGGCATACGACGTGGGGGAACGATTCCCCGCGCTGACCCTGCCTCGGCTCACCCAAGTCATCCCGAACATCGTGGTTGTGTCGGACGTCTCCTACAGGCTGGACGTCTCCCACTTCCAGAAGCACCCGTTGCCTGGCGCGCTCGCCGGCCTTGTAGAAGCACCGGAGATTCCTGAATGAGCGAGGCTACTCCCAACCTGTCTTTGCCACTGAAGAACCTACTTCAGGGTCTTGCCGAGCAGGCACCGATTCCTATCCTACCCATGCTGAGCGGATTCGCGCGGGAACTCGTCACCGAGGACGACCTGGTCGAGTTCGTGCAGCAGGCGCCACCCAATGACCCAGGAATGATCCAGCTGCGCCTCGCACTTGCGAAGTGGGATGCAAGTGACAACCTGAAACTACCTGGAGTCGACGGACAGGAGACTGGCTCGGGCACCATCGCCCGGCGAGTCGCGGTCGTCAAGAGCCTTGGCCTCAGTGACTCTGCGGAGACGGTACTCCGGGAGAAGATTCCGGTGTACGTCGAGGGCGCTATCGTCATCTCCAAGGAGTTCAAGCCCTGGTACGAGGAAGTGCGTCACCAGCGCAGCACAATGTATTGGGACCACTACGAGAAGTACCTCGCTCAGGAGAAGAAGTGGCCGGCGCCTTCAATTAACACGATCGACCAGAGCACCAACGCTATCGTGGAGCGACTCGCCAACCCGACGTGCCCCGACATCAAGCGCACGAAGGGCCTCGTAGTCGGCTACGTGCAGAGTGGAAAAACGGCCAACTTCACGGGAGTGATCGCGAAGGCTATAGATGCCGGGTACCGACTGGTGATCGTTATGACCGGCACCATCGAGATACTGCGTGCCCAGACCCAGCGACGCATCGACATGGAGCTCATGGGGGTCGAGAACGTCCTCGCCGGGCAGGATCCGAAGGACCCCGAGGTGGCCAAGGGCCTGGACTATCAGCAGGACGAGGAGTGGCTGGCAGACAGGTTCGTCCGGCACAGCCAACAGGCGTTGGACCAGCCCGGAGTCGCCCGGATTCGACGCGTGACGACCCACAAGGGTGACTACAAGAGCTTGCCGCATGGGATGTCGCAACTGCGGTACGAGCGGCACGATAAGACGAAGCCGCTCAACGCCGAGGAGAACCTCTTCCACACGGACGCATATGTCGTGATCGTAAAGAAGAACTCGGCGCCGCTGAAAAAGCTGATCAAGGATCTCAAGCCGATGCGGGACACGCTCAACGAGCTTCCTGCCCTCATCATCGACGACGAGTCCGATGTTGCCTCGGTCAACACCAAGGACCCCAAGAAGTCCAAGGACCGCACGATCATCAACAAACTGATCACCGAGATTCTTGAACTTGTGCCGAGGGCGCAGTACGTCGGCTACACGGCCACTCCTTTCGCCAACGTCTTAATTGATCCCGATGAGACCGACAAGATCGACCTCTTCCCGTCAGACTTCGTGCTCTCCCTTCCGCGTCCGCCGCAGTACATGGGCGTTCAGGAGTTCCACGACATCGACCCGGAATGGGAGAACACCCCGAAGACCATGGCGACCTCGAACGAGCTCGCCTTCATTCGCGCGGTATCCGGTGGCCCCGATGTCGATCCGGTCCTTCACAGGGACGAGTTGCGGGCTGCCCTAGACGCATGGGTGCTCAGTGGTGCGATCAAAAAGTTCCGCGAAGCAAAGACCGGGAGAACCTTCCGGCACCACACTATGCTGGTTCACGAGGACGTCCGCAATGCCATGCACCTCGATTCCGCATCCGTCGTCCGCGGACTGTGGAACACCGGAAAATTTACATCCGGCGAAGGACTCAGCAGACTTCGGAAACTCTTCGACGATGACTACGCCGCTGTAATGGTCGTGCGTGCCGACGCTGAGCCCGTGCCGGCATCCTTCGACGAGTTGAAACCCTACGTCCCTGAAGCGGTTGCGGAGATGACGAGTAGCGGAGCGGACCCGGTCCTGGTCGTCAACTCGGACAAGAACATCCAGGACCAGCAGCAGGCACTTGACTTCGACAAGAGCCGGGTTTGGCGCGTCCTCGTCGGGGGAACGAAACTCAGTCGCGGTTTCACTGTCGAGGGACTGACCATCTCGTACTTCCGTCGCAAGGCCGGTCAGGCTGACACGCTCATGCAAGCCGGGCGATGGTTCGGGTTCCGCGAGGGTTATCGCGACCTCGTGCGCCTCTACATCCGCCGCGATCATAAGGTCGATCTGTACGAAGCGTTCGAAGCCCTCCTACTCGATGAGGAGGCGTTCCGCGACGAACTCGGGAAGTACGCCGGCCTCGACGAAGACAACAAGCCAATCGTCGAACCACGCCATATCCCGCCGCTCGTCAGCCAACACCTGCCGTGGCTGAAGCCAACCGCCCGGAACAAGATGTTCAACGCAGTCGTGAAAGCTCGCGCATCCGTCGGCGCTTTCCACCAGCTATCGTCGATCCCTCCGCGCGAAGAGAAGGCCAAGCACAAGCACAATCTGGAGACGGTTGTGCTACCACTCCTCAAGCTGGCCGACAAGGCGGAGACGCTTCCCTACGTCGATGGCACGACCAGGCAGCAACATGCCCGTGTCGGCCTGGTCGACGCGGCTGAATTCCTCGCCCTGTTCGACCAACTGATATGGCATCAGGACTACCAGCGCGTGATTGACCCCTTGCGGGCCTTTATCGTGACGGCGACGGAGAAGAAGCGGATCAGGGACTGGGCGATCATATGGCCGCAGCGAGCAGTTCCAGGCCGCGAGTTGGGCTTCGAGGAATTGAGCGTTCCCGCTCCAATCTTTAAGCGGAGCCGACGGCAAGCACCGCGCATCGACTTCACTGGTGAAAACAAGCGCAACATTCTGGCGGCCGAGCGAGTGCCGGCAGGTGAGAGCCTTCCTGGCATTGGGAAGAGTGACACTCGCGGTGTTCTGGTGATCTCGCTTGTAGCGGACCGAGAGGAGAAATCCGAGGCCGAAGCGGCGAGTCGCCAGGAAATAGTTGGCATGATTTCGCTGCGCGTGCCGGACAAGTCGATCCAGAGCAAGCGCGAGCTCATCCAGTACGGAGTCGTCATCCCGGATAAGGCGGATGAGGTCGCGGTCGATGTCGACGCACAGAAGGCGGTCTGAGTGCCGACATGGTGAACGACTCCGAAATCGAGTTCTTGGATCTCAGACCACGGAGCTGGGCGGATGCATTCCCATGGATCCCAGGCAAAGCCGTCAATGAGTCGTGGGAGCAGGGCAAGTGGTGGGACTGGGCGATTGATACCGCAGATGCGGCTGCTCGCAAGACGGCCGTCGGCAACATCGTCTCGCTCGCCATCGACCGGCTAGGGAAGTGGACGATCGGCGACGCCTTCCCTGGTCTCCGGAGCGAAGTTGAGCTAGCCAAACTGGACCTGCCCGTTCGGGCCAAGAATGTGCTATATCGGGAGCAGATCCATACCGGTGCGGACATCGCGCGGCTTCCGGTGGAGGGCCTCTTCGCCTTCCGCAACGCTGGCGTTGGAACCGTGATCGCCATCCTTCGAGAGTTGGTTGAGGTCTCGTCCTCGCAGTACGAGACCTCAGTTCGCGAGGGAGCGTTTTTCAATGAGGATGACGCAGTCGAGGCGCCCAACCCATGGTTCGGTGGGCTATTGCAGGACTTGGAAACCCTGGCCGGCTGGAATCACACCCTCGGACACGGTGACCGCGGAGTACTTTCTGAGCTAGCGTTGGGCGCGCCTGAGGCGGTGGTAGGAGCGCGCAAGCGCCTGCTGGATCTGCATGCCGATGATATTCGGCCAACCAGATCCGCCAACGTCGCCGATCAACTGGACGTCGCGATCTCCAGGCTGGGCGAGCGATACCAAGCAATCCTCGCGAAGCGGCTCTTCGCGTGGAAATCGAAGACACTCGAAGAAATGGGGCAGGAGTTCGGCGTCACTCGGGAGCGCATAAGACAACTCGAAGTCGAGGCCCGTGCCAAGCTCAACGACTTCGTCACCGGTGACAATCCCGTCGGCCAAGTTGCCCGCCTCGTTCGGACACAGATTCGCGGGATCCGCCCGCTCGAAGAGCTGCTCACTGACGTGCCGGCGTTGGCACTGGAAGTTGTGACAGTCGGTCAGCCCGCTTGGAGAATCATCGATGTCCTTGATGACGCCTATGAGATTGCCGACGGCTGGTGCGCTGAGCCCAGCTTCGAAGCAGCACGCTTAGCCACAGGCGTCGTCCTAGACGAACTGGCAGACCCCTACGGCGTCGTGCGACTTGCTGATGTGACACTCACCAACGACGCGGGCTCCCTGCCCTGGCTTAAGGACTGGCTGGTATACCTCGGCTACGAGGTCCGGGACCAGTTCGTTTTGGTGAGAACGGCGTCCCTTAATGATATGGCAGCAGCCATCCTCTCGATCGAAGGCGCGCCTCTCATCTTCGACGAGCTTCATCAGAGGGTCGGCCGGGGCGCTCCCGGCAGTCTACGAAACCAGCTCAGCACAGATCCAACCTTCACCAAGGTCAACCGCGAGCACTTCGCCCTCGCAGAATGGGGCATGGAGGGCTACACCAACATTCGCGGCGAGATCGCCAAGCTGTTAGGGGAAGCCGAAGGCGAGCTACCTATGGCATCGGTAGTCGAGTCCCTCGTTGATCGATTCGGGGTCTCGGCTAACTCCGTCGCCGTCTACGCCGGAAGCAAACCGTTCCAAGTAATGAATGGTATCATCCGCCACGACAAAGGCCAGCTGGCCGGCGCGGGAAAAAACCCCGCGAAGGTGCAGTGCTACTACCGGCGAAATGACGACTGGCTTTACCGGACAACAGTCACGTTCGACCACCTTCGCGGAAGCGGCTGGCCTGCATCGACGGCCTTGTCGACCATCCTTCGGATGGCACCAGGGGAGCACGCTGAACTCCCCTCCCGGCTGGGATACCAAAAGTTCTCCTACAAGAACCACCAACCGACGTTCGGCAGCATCAAACGCTTCCTTGAGGACATGGACCTCGGAATTGGTGACGAGATTTTTCTCGTTTTTAAGGCTGACGGAACCTTCGACGTCGAGCAGCTTCCGGCCACGCCCGCCGGCAAGATGGCGCAAGCGCTACGGCTCGTCGGCGCTGAAATGTCCCTCGACGTAGAGGGGGCGATCGCGGCCTTGGCTTCTGCGATAAAATTCGCGCCCGGTGCGGACATCGTCTCCGTTGCAGAGGGCTACAAAGCTCGAAGAGAGCAGGAGATTCACGACCTAATCTTAGGGATCGAGCCGGACTGATACGGCTCTGACAAAAAGTCTCCCACCGGTAGGAATGGCTCTGGCGCCAGGGTGCGTGACTTGTGGTTCATTGAGCAGATTCGGCGAGAGTTTGAGGAGACCGGCGGGTTTGGGTCGGCATACACGCGGAATCGGCGTGATTCAGGGAAAAGCTGGGGCACCCATAACGCACATCGGCTTCGGCATGGTTGACGCGGGACCGCGCTTCAATACCACGCTGATCGATCCCAACGGGAACCGACGTGAGACCTACAAGGGCGTGCGCGACATGATCACGGTGGTGCGCAAGTTCAAACCGCTGGACGGCCAGGACGCCCATAACGTTACGAACTGGCAGCGGCCTGTTTCCTGATCGTGACCTGCTTCAGCACTTCACCGAGGTATTCGATGTCTCGGATATCGACCAGTTTCGACCGCTCTATTGTTCGAAGACGACAATCCGCAGTACGGGTCGGTCATGCCGGCGGGGGAGCGGGGAGTTCCGGGGACATACTTATCTTCTTCGTTGCTGCGGCTGACTGGGCGAAGCAGGCGAATCCCGGGGCGCCAACTCTGAGTCAGTAGTTGCCGACGCTCAAACCCAGACGAGCGTCAGCAAACCCATATCAAGCGGTCACCGACACGGTCTGTTGTCAACGACCGCTTCTGGCCGGTTTTGCTCCTTCCGAGATTTGGCTGAAACCGACCCTGAGCCGTCATTCCCGCGACAGCGGGAATCCAGAACCCCATGGCCGCACTCGACTCACCGGTCATTCTCCGCGAAGGCGGGAATCCAAGAGGCATTGGCGGCGAACGACCCTTGCGGACCTTCGGGTTATGGCTCGCCAAGATGGCTTACTGAAAAATATCAGACCAGCGGCAACTATCAGATACTCAGCTACTCGGACTCAGTATGAGGGCATAATGACAACCGCGCTAGTTACTGTACAATTCATAAAAAGATCTCAACTTGGCCCCTTCAGCCCCTTGCCGCTCTTCGGAAAGACCCATACCGAACCTGTATTCTTTAGTTTGTCCGGGTCTGCTTCGAGGTAAACGGTATACACCCGGTCGTAGGTTTGAGGCTGGAGCATTTGCTCGGTTACCCCCTTGGTCCTAAGCGCCTCAGTTATCCGATGCTGCCCAGCACTGAGCGCCACCGTTATGATGCTACCGCGGGCGCGCCACCGATCCGCTTTTGTATCCATCGCCTGTCCTCCGATCGTTATTGCTGCCGCCATCACACCCCACACTTCGCCACCAACCTGCGGATTCTCCAACTAGTGAAAAAAACGACTGTAATACGGGTTAAGCAGCTACGGGTTAGCTGCGAAACTTCGGTTGCTCGCCAGCAGTCACTAAGGTGCTCCAGCGGGAACGACGGAGCTTCAGTGGTGTCGACGAATCTTTAAGGTTCTTCGCTCCCAACTCCCTCCTTTATCGTCAAAACATGCGAATCCGCCAACTTTGCGTCTGCAACAGCACTGGCATGCTTCGGCTCCTATTAACTCGCCCCTCCTGCTGGAGGCGCATCCCTCCCGCTTTGGCTCACATTGGAAAAGTGATTTCTCAATCTGTTAACCATTTGTACAAACCGTATACCGCCCCTGCTGCTGCCAAAGGCGCCCCGCACGTAACCACGACTCCGGTTGCCATACCGCCCCCTACAGCGCCGCCAATTGCCGTCAATCCCGAAGTGATTCCAGCTGCCGAAAGGCCACTAATACTACCGGCTGTTGAAACCGTTGCGACAGAACCTGCAATACCAACGGCACCACCGACTCCTGCGGCGGCCGCCTCATCTGCTCCGATATCGTCGCTCGCCAATGCAGCACCGGCAGCCCCAAGTGCCAAAACAGGAACCGCCGCCACACCGATTCCCGCAGCCATGCCGCCACCAACAACACTTCCGAGGGCAGCTAGGCCGGAGGTCATTCCAGACGCCGACATTCCGGCGACTGGCCCCAGTATCGAAATCGAAGCTAGCGAACCGGCGGCTCCCGCGGCCCCCCCACTAGTCGTCGCGACAAATACTTTGGAAGTGTCACTTCCTTCCATTGCGGCGGGAGGCAGTGGTGGATTCGACATTTGTCGGGCTGGTGAGACCATCTTTTTCGGCGGTTTTTTTCGTATGACAACAGTAACGGATTTATGGGGTGCTCTTTTTCTTACCAGGGTAATGCTCACTTCTTTGTGTTCGCTCATTTATTTTTCCCCATGGTGATGGGCCACATTTCACCAAAACGCTGGATACTGTGACTTTGAGGTTTTTACTATCTCGACAGCCACACGCAATCCGGCGCTTGCATTACCTGACCCTAACTTGGTTAGAAACTTGTGGTCAGAATCTGTCATTGACAGGTTTCGCTTTCTTACTGTTTGGCCGCGCTCGTACATCTGGTTAATAGCAAGTTCAACTTGCTCGTTGTTCAGCTCCAATTTTCCTTCCGGGTTGACCGCAAAATACAGCTTTGCTGGTTCATCTATGTGCTGAAACTGCGAATATTCGATGAGGGCTCCCGCGCGGTTGCCATCTAAGATCACAAGCCCTAATAGCCTTTCGTTATGACGCTGGTGTCGGAAATGGCGGTCGACTGGTGCTGCTTCATATAGGGCACGAGCCTCTTCCACAGCGGGGACAAACAGTAGTGAGTGCTTCTCTGACACTATGCACCTCTCCGGAACCTTCCAGGGATATAGAGAATACCAAGAAAAGAAGCCTATAAGCAACCATAGCCACCCATTAGGGGTACGCCGTGTTGCGTTCGGCCACTTGCGCCACCTTTTGGGTGTCAGTTGGTGTTTCAGTGGAAGGTGCTGATTCAATGCTTACGGTTGTGCAGGCATACATATCGATGGGGCTCAGATCCGGAACTCATGCCGGATCGGCTCTTAAGCCGAAGGGCAAGAAGTCGGTCGAGGGTACTGACCGCTTCTGGCCGATATTGCCCCGTCTGCGCGCAAAAGATCGTTTACCGGAAACCCGCTTCAGTTGTCCAAGTGATTACCCAGTCGGTGACATCCTCTGGTGTCTTGGGCGGATAAGCAGCAAGAATACCCGTGATCCGACTCACCGCAGTGATACCTGCCGGCGCCCCAGCAGGTACCAGCGTGGCACGTAGCGGTGTTGAGCTGGCTGCTTCTGGCCAGCTTTGCATGACACTGACGACGACCAGTCCAGCATCGACGAGGTGCTCGGCTAGAAAACGCTTCGGTTTGAGCACCGTCGGTTCCCAATGAACTGTTTTTACGGCATGTAAATTCCCAATCAGGGCAAGCACGGCCCGTTGCTCAGTTAGCAGGCCCTCTACCGCTCGTGCCATCCACGCATCCCGAGAGCCTTTCTCGTTAGTCGGCTCATCGATGGCGTGCACCGTCAGACAGTGCCCCGCTTGCATCAAATTGGCCAGTCTCTCAATCATTATCCGATACGGTGGGTGGTCGATGCCCTGGAACACCTGAATCGACCCCACCGGCAGTTCACCGGCCAAGACGCGTTCCAACGTCGGTTGCTGGTCGGACGTGATCTCCAGGGCCACCGCGAGACAGCCGCCCTGGTGGAGATAGGCTTCGGCGAGGCGGGTGACGAACTGCGGGGATTCGGGCTGGCGATGTTTCTCGCCGAGCACGACGACGGTGGACGGCTGTAGAAGGCGGAGCAACGGCTGGGGAAAGGCGAGGAGGTCGCTATGTGCAGCCGAGTTGGCCGACCACAGCCATAGCGCACAGGCGGCGACCAGAACTTCCATACGGTTCATTCCTTGAAGCCTCCTTTGCATATGCGAGGGAGACAGCTCTATGCCATATCCAGCGCGGGCGTTCTGCTTGCGTTGCGCGGTATACCGATACCACACGTCTACCACCTGCTTCCAATTAGGCACCTGTGCTGGCTCGGTGGTGGTGCGTCATCCCTAATCACAGCCGATCGGCACCACCCATTTGGCAGACGGCTTGTCCATTCGCGACCGAACCTGGTGGAGTTCACATGGCAGAGTGGCGGCCGACGTTGCTGCAGCTGTCCCCCGCTATACCGACCTTCCCTTTTCCGGCCACTTCGATCAGGAACGACACTCTTCGAAGCAGTCCAAGAGCAGAGCCTCGAAAGCATCATGGCCAAGCGGAACAGCCTCTATTCACCTAGGCACCGCTGTCGGCGTTGGGTCAAATGCGAGCAACCGGGTTACGATCTAAGATCGTTTCGATCATCATCGAAGGGAACACCACTATGCGCGGCCGCTTTGACCAACATCGCCGGACGGCCGAGTATGCCGTCCGACTGGGACTGCCCGGGAACCGCCAGTACGGCGACCTCATGGCCCGATACAACGTCGCCCCCTCGGAAACGCCCTTGGTCGCCCGCTGGAGCGAGTACGAAAACGAGCCTGAGTTGGTGACCCTTCACTCGGGACTGGTGCCGCACTGGTCAAAGGACCCGAGCAAAGGACCGTTCCCCATCAACGCCCGGGCGGAAACCGTAGCTGAGAAACCCTTACGTCTTCCGGGCAAGTCGTTGCCTGGTGCCGGCGGACGGCTTCTTCGAGTGGCGGACGGAGAATGGGCGCAAGCAGCCGTACTACTTCCGGCTGACCAATGGCGAGCCGATGTTTTTCGCCGGTCTGGGAGCCGATGGCGGGGCCAGGGACAAATCCTCGAGACCTTCACGATTATCATTACCGAGCCCAATGCGCTCGCCGCCCATATTCACAACCGGATGCCGGCTATCTTGCCGCCCGAGCACCACCAGGAGTGGCTGGACCCACTTGCCGACATTAAAACTCTTCAGGACTACCTTGTTCCGTACAACGCTAGCGAAATGGAGTGCTTTCCCGTTTCCACGTCGGTCAACAAGCCGCAGAACAAAGGAAGTGACGTGATTGCCCAAGTAGGCCCTCTTGTTTAGCTGGCCACTTGTCTCTTTCTGCTTCGGCATTCCGTTTCAGGCGGGCGGGGTGAGGTTATCGAGTCGCCTGTCCATGCCTACCGGCCTCCTTTTCGGTTTTCTCCTGCGAAGACCCTCAGTATGCCAAAAAGCGGCAAATGGCGTCTGTCAGTCTTCCGCTCTTCCCGTTGTAGGACATTCCCTACAGCCCTGACCCAAAGTGTTCCCGCTGTTACCATGGCAACCCCAAGGGGTTCGGCTGTTTTTTTTAGGAGCCAACTTCCTCAGCCTCGCGGGTCTACACGCAGGAGTGTTACTGATCGATGCCGGGCATTGTCTTACTGTTTTACTTCTCCTACTTCCTTTGGCTGTCCTTGGCGAACCCGACCTGACGGGCGGTGTCGTTAAGATCGCCGATGGCGATACCCTTACGCTTCTCACCGCCGAAAACAAGCAAACAAAAAATCCGTCTCGGCGAGATTGATACCCCGGAGAGGGGGCAACAGTGGGGAAAGCGCGCCAAACAGGCTCTATCGACGCTCGCCTTTGGCAAGACCGCCAGAGTCGAGCAACAGGACGTGGACCGCTACGGCCGCATCGTGGGCCGTGTTTACGTCGATGGATTGGACGTAAACGCCGAAATGGTTCGCCAGGGGCATGCATGGGTCTACCGCCGCTATGTGCGAGACCGCTCTCTTTTGGATTTGGAGAAGCGGGCGAAAGAGGCCGAGCGCGGCCTATGGGGCTTGTCAGAGGCGAAACAGGTAAAGCCGTGGGAGTGGCGGCGAGGGAAGCGCCAGACACGTCAAAGCGATAGCGATACGGTTCCAGCCGACGCACAATGCGGAACGAAGCGGTACTGTAGCAGATGGCGAACTGTGTTGAGGCCCGCTTCTATTTAGAGCAATGCGGGCGTGACCGATTGGATGGTGATGAGGATGGAGTTCCGTGTGAAGCGATTTGCAGGAGCCGATCGTTTTTCATGCTAACAAATACTTGACACTAGTGCCAGTGGGGTGGCCAAATACCCCGTATTGACCCATTGCATACTGGTACGTCTTAAATGGCCCACCAACTCCGTTCACCTAAGGCCATCAGTACGGCCTCAACTACGCATTCCGTAGCCATACATGACGAGCTACTCCGGGCTCGGCTAGAAAACGCACATGTAGCTTTCCAACAAGCGCTTTTCCATCAAGACAAGGACTACCTACGCAGCATTCATGCCGCCACAAAGACCGTAAACCCTATCATCAAGTTCACTAACGTATTTCGGCTGTTTCAGAAACATCGCCAACTTTTTCGGAACGGCGAAAAAATTTCGGTTGCGCAAATAAAACCGAAGTTGTATCTAGTTGAAAATGGCAGGGGGAAATGGCACGAGATTTATCAAATAGTGCGTTCGCTCTGGTCCCTTCCTTACTCGCGCGGATACGGTCGCAGACTTAGGTTTGTCGTCTTCGACGAGCATCATGAGGCTGTAATCGGGATCCTCGGGTTACAATCCCCGCCAGCGGATCTTAGCTGTCGAGACGAGCTTTTCTCCTACCCATCTCAACGAAAACTAGAGCTCGTGAACCATACCCTCGATGCGCATACGGTAGGCGCTATTCCGCCCTATTCCCATATTTTGGGCGGCAAGCTCGTAGCCGGACTACTCGCTTCGGACGCCGTGCGAAGGGCATACTGGCGCACGTATATTTCGAAGAAAACAACAATTAACGACCGATTAATATCACAGCCTCTTGTGGCGATCACTACCACAAGCGCATTCGGAAGAAGCTCTATCTACAACCGGCTAAAGTACCAAAATCGACTCCTCGCAGAACCAATTGGTTACACCAAGGGCTATGGAATGGTCCATTTTGATGACCACTATAACGATATAAAAACTTGGCTTGAGTCCAAGGGCCTTTTGGTGCCATCTGGATTTGGGCACGGTCCCAAAGTCCGTTGGCAAAATACAACGATCGCGTTAAGAGCGCTCGGACTACCAACTGAGCTGCTGCGTCATGGCCTTGCCCGAGAGGTATTTCTGTTTCGTCTGACCACCTCCCTTGAGCGCGGAATGAGCGGTGGAGCATTCGGTCGCCCTATCGCTCTAGGGATGGACGATTACTCCAAATTCTGGACCGAACGTTGGGCCGTACCACGGTCGAAACGCATGCCAAACTGGAGCCGCTTCGAATCAGTCGAATGGATTAACTCAACCTTGAGGAATCTGGCCGATAGCGTTACTGGCTGATCTTCCTTTATCCATAAAGATACTTCAAAGTCGAAGCATTTCGGATTTGGGTAACAACTTCGCCCAACTCGAACGTGACCTCCCATTTTGGACCAACCCCCATCGAGTAGGATGAGACGTTATATTGGACCGGTCGTGCTGTTATCACTGCAATTTCTTCTCTTGCGGCTAGTGCAAGGCCAACACCTAAAGCCTGCATTTTGGAGCCCATGTTGACAAGGGTTATATTTGCATCCAGCCGTTGGTCAGCTTGACGAACCACTTGTTGCAAAACGTCCTTGTAGTCTAACGTACTACAATATGCCGAATTACGGCCGTCTAACTGACACTCTTCTTTTACGCCACCCGACGCCCGTTGAACTATTTCCTCTATTAGGCCCCTGAGGTAATCAGCCCGCCAAAGATTCGCTGCAGATGGCGGTTGCCCCAATATCCAAAATACGTTCCGCGCTGGCACAGCGGCAATTTGCTCACCGATCTCATTCAAGCATCGGATCATCCGAGTCATTCGAAACGTTGGTATTGCTATGACATAATCCGGATGACTCTCTTGATGAAAACCTGGAAATAGCTCATTCCATTCAACTTCCTGAACTCCATATTCAAGGTGAACACGTTGATCTCCAAACTCTACTCCCTCTTTTATTAAAGACTCCCCATCGATGTCAAATTTTTCTTTTGTTGGATGGTAGCTTTCTGCCTCGACGTATAAAACCCTTAACTGAACCTTTTCTCGTGCGGCTATGAGCCCCCCCACAACGGATATAATAAAGTTTTCTGAAGCTGCACTAATATCAAACGAGACCTTGACTTTACCCTTGCCACTTCGTTTTTTATCGACTAGCTCCATGATAGTATTTGCTAACGCTCTGGGATCATCAGCGTTTACCCTTTTTACTTCTTTGGAAAAAGAAGAAACATAGTCGAGAATTGTTTCTTCGTTTCGGGCATTATCCGTAAGATTCGTCGTATATTCACCCAAGAGCGAAATAGTTTCCCCGTATTTGTCCTTCCTCGCTTTCGCCTCTTCCATAACCATAGTAGGCGCTCTTTTTTCAAAGCCCAGCGCACAAATAAAAATGTCGGGCACAACGGAGTTTGGCTGATACTCTCTGATACTTGGCAAATCCGCGACGCACTCGCGGACGTCTACTGTCTGAATGTCACCGAATCTTGCGACCATCACGACTCCCCTTCAAACATGTCCGGCGTCCCACCCGATTTGACTCCGAACCCTATCCCTTTCTGCCGCAGGAATTTCGCTGGCTCAATAATAAACGCGGCAAACTCCTCTATCGTCTTTATATCTAGATACGACTTTCGCTCCAGTGCTGTCCCAAAACTAGGAAGATATACACGGCGAAACTGCCAACGAATCGTTCTAAGGTCGGCGGATTCCTTCGCCCTGCTTTCTTTGCGCTCAATAAAAACCGCACGCCGCAATAGTTCTTTAGCAATTCTATCAATATTATCAATTTGATAAAGTTTCCATCCCGCTTCGCGCAAAAGACAGAACAAATCTTCTTCTGGCCGAATCGAAAATTCCAATTGAATTAGTCTTCTAGGATTATTGCTATTCTTTTCGAAAGAACCACTCACTTGAACGTCTTTAACAAAACTGCCATACGATTGAAGAATTCTCGTAAGCATATCTCCATAGGGATGATATGTGTGAACACGTTTCGCGAATGCCTTAGAGACGCCAACGATGGCATCATGCTGTGTCTTTTTCGGCACCAAGTACCTACTTGAACTTGTGACTTCACCACGGATAAATATCTCACGCACAATGTGCAATATTGAAGATACGTCACCGCTCCACAATCGCGATATAATCTCTATACCATGATAGTGCGACTTAGTCCCTGACCGGTTCTGCCTAATATATTTCGCCATCTTAAGATCAGAGTCGAATTCACTATGCCCTATCAATGACTCGACATTTCCGTCCCAGCTAGCTGCAGAGAGCCTCAGGTCAATAAGATTTTTAATGAAGCCGGTATTACGATTTTGTGTTTTCCAGCTGACCGCGTAGTCACCGGCGTCAATAAGAGCGAACTCACGATCGGAGTCCACCTTGACCCCATCGATAGCATTTGGGTCAAACCCAAACTTTTCACACGAAATCTTAAAATAGTGCGACTTTCTTCTTTCCCAAATTACTTTATTGAGTATTCTTTGGATCGGCGAACCGATTCGCTGTTTGGTATAGTCATCGAGCAAAAACACGATCGGCCGCTCGATCAGTGGCAAACAATTTTCTTGTAGTTTCGTGGTAATCTCACCAATAAACGTTTCAGGTAAAACAGTGGGTGACGGGCGATCACGAAGCATCGCAAGCCCGACATCAACTCGGAGCTTGTCTATACGTTCGGCATAGTGCCAAGCACGACTTGTACCAGAAAGGCGGGGAGTTTCTGTTGAGGATGGGAGGAAGTAGTTACAATAGGTTACACATGCATCGATTGCTGAAGTGGTTATCCCATAAAGGCGTCGTGCGAAAGAGTTATCGTGAATAGCCGCCAGGGTTCGGAGAAGCTCGCGCAGGACGATCAGTGAAAAGAAAGTGACAACGTCATTAGCCTTTCGCTCAGCAACAGCGGGATCCCTTGAAAGCCAGAGTAGGTTATTTTGAAGGTCGCTTGAGCAACCTACATACACTCCCAAAAAGGGAATGGAGGGTAGCTTTTCGGCACAGGTATCGGAAAATAAATGCGTTTTAGCCGCCAAATAGCGGAAAAACATTGATTTTCCACATCCTCGCGGGCCGGTGAGGACCGTCGGACTCTTGCTGGCTACGGTCGAGTACCAAGGAAATTTTTTATTAAACAATGATAACAGCAACTTATCATTAGCAAGGTGCTCTGCTGAAATCGCGTCAAATGGCTGAAAGCTTTGTTGAATCAACCCAAACTCATTTGAAATTGAATCGCAGACTTGTCTCAGCTCGTAATATTTCTCATCACCACCATTCGGAAAATAACGGGCCTCATCATCTTCCGTTAATCTTTCTAAAAATTGCTTAAATTTCAGCGCAAAACCTGGAGTTTCTTTTACCGCACGCCTATTCCGCAATGCGGTATTGTACAAAAGGACAAGAAGGTCAACAAACGCTATGAAATCAGCATTATCAGGTTCCGTACAGCGTGCAGTGTGTCCGGTGTCGATGATTGTTAAGTCGACTTGCGGGCCTTGCCCATGCAATGGTAGGAGGTCCTCAATTTCATTGCGGAGCATGATGTTATCTGCGTGGAGGTCGCCATGTTTCAGGTTGCGCTTTCGAAGATATTGCACTCCACGATGCAACTGAGTTGCAACAGCGCATACCCAATCTGGAGTTATCTCATCAGGATGATCGCGCAAATACATCGATAGCGTTTTGCCATCAATCCAATCAGTAACAAAGCATGTATATGTCGAAGCAGTGCCCGTCTCAGCGGATATCAAATCTATAGAGTCGATGAAGCGGGGAAGCACGAATAGGCCTTTAGTATCCCCAAGCTCACGGTTAATCCGAACGTCATAGGACTCCGACTGGTTTTCGGGTTGACCACGAGCTAAACAAACTTTTAATGCATAGGATAACAAAGACTCGGTGTCTTCAACTTTCAGGACATAGCCTTGGTATCCACTCCTATCTTCCCGTAGGTTCACGATCCCTTTTTCTAGGCCGTCGATAATCCTGAATTGTTTTCCTTCAACTGTTAGCTGTTCCGGGAATAAAACATTGGTTATCCACTTACTGGCTTTCACTACCGGCGACTCCCGCTAAACTAACTTTTGTATTTACGCCACTGCTCGTTTAAATCGTCCCGCCGCCAACGCCACACCAGACTTGGGTTCATAGGTGCGGCCGCGTGACAAAGGTGATATTCGTGCATTAGCGCAATCGCCTCATAAAGATCATAGTTTCCTGATGCGAGCTTTGCGGCAATCTCGTTCTCGACGCTAGCTGCACAACGGGTATAACGAAAGTATCCCCGGGTGTAGTGGATTAGGTTTACCGAAACAACAAAGGTCAGTGAAGCAGTTACAATTTTCGAAAAGCTGCTCACAGTATTATAATTGGTTGGGCTGGCTGTCGTAACGAGTAGCCCTATAATGGCGGCAAGTGCCAAAAAAACTAAAACAGTAACATATAAAATCCATGTTGATTTTGCTATATGTTTCGCAAACCAAGCAGATTGTTGGGTGTTATCGAGTGCCCGCTTCGGTCCATTACTTTCCGGGCTCGCAAAATATTCATCGTACGCGATGTTTACCGGTGGGAGATGTGTCAAAAGGCGTTTGTATTCTATCGATAAGTCGGCTAACTTTCGTTGGTCAAGCCTCCAGCCTAATGAATTGTGTGCATCTAATTGCCTTTGGAGATATTCCCAGTCATTACGCACTGTGTTGTGGCGCCAAGAAGCTAGTTCGGCAACGACGTACAATAGAAGGATGATAATGCTGGGTTGAGTAGCAGTGGGATAAAAGATGAGCGCCGACACGCCGACAAGAAGCGTCAGTGTTTTGGCCACAAGAGCACCATAAAACCATTTTTCAGCACTTCCGCGCAGCCCGCGCTCCAGCTTTCGCGCCTCAGCTTCCCTTGATGACATTGCAGATTATCCCTACGTTCCCAGCGGTTTTTATCCTTTCCATTTGACGACATGCCTTTGCTTCCGGGATATCAAATCGTCGTTATCCCAACTCGGCAGGCTATCAGACTGGAAGATATAAGCAAAGGTGAAAGCCATTGTGGATGAACTGTTGTTGTTAGCCGCGCTTTCCGGTGGTCTACCACCGAGTTTCGGGCCACACGGCAGTTCAGCTTAGTCCACCATTTGTTCACTTTTCAGTCGGTCGTTCTAGTCGCTGCCAGAGGACGCGGTAGGCATGATTCCCTTCGGACCCGCAGCGGTGCATTAGCTGGGTAGTAGCTGGACTTAGATACCCGTGGGCGGACAGCATTTGTCGCATGGCCGTCCCGGTCGACATCGGTCCAGTCGATCGTCACTACGATGGTTTGGCGGGCCGCGTCGATAAAGGGCACCCACAGAGGAAGTAGTCCCAAGCGCCGAGCTTGGCATTACGCACAAAACGGCCGACCTCCTTCAGCTCGTAATTCCACCGCAACTAAGACATGTGGGCGAGGCCTTGCAAGATGCCAGCATGCTCTCGCAAGCGCTCCAAGCACGGCGCCGGCCGCCAACTAAATCCGGGTGGGCAAGCATGTCGCCGCGAAATACTTCTTCAGAAACAACAGCGCGTCGTCTGGATCGAGCGGAGTGTCGGCATGCTCGGTTATGCAAGAAACGAGACATCTTTTTGTTTTGGCCTTGAGCTGAACATTTCTGGTTAGCTCGCCTTCTCTAAAAAAAATCGGATGAACGAAAGTGAAGCGCACTGATAGGCAGTCTCTTTCATTGGCGACTCTCGCTTAAGATATCTCAAAGCATCCAATTCTTGGTTGATACCCTTCCGGTCGAGGTCTTCAAGAAGCTTGATTGCTGCACGTAAACTCGCGCTTACGGTTTGGGGGGTCAACTGAAGTTCACGTCTCCCCCTAGCCAAACACCGCGCATTTCTCTTCTCGAGAGAGTCGATAAATTCACGAACGAGTTTCTTGTGCCAATCGCTATCAATCCGCTTCCACAGGTCCTGCAGAATCAAGCGACTCTGTGAATTCCTTAACTCTTCAGACTTCCTCGGCGGCAAAAGCTTCCTGTCCTCAAGAAAACGGTAAGGGGCCCGGTGGCGCGTCAGCCATTTTGGACTCACTGCCCCCATCAATGCATCTGCGGTAATCTGGCGAGTCTCTGGGAATCGTATGTCCAATTCTGAAAAGAAATTGAGATCACGAGGCAGTCGAAGCGCTGTAGCGTGAAGACTAAATGCCGCCGACTGCTCATCAACAAAGTCGAAAAAAGCCTCCCGTATTCGAGGATTCCGTAGCCCGTTTCCTTTTACCCTGTATTGTGCGATTCGGGACCTCCAATAGCACTCTGTGCACCGGCTTGCACTGTGCGGCTTGCCTTCCCGCCCGCACTCAGGACACAGAAATGGCTTTCCTTCCCGCTCAAAACAGCGCTTACACACTTTCCGCCCTTCAGGGTTTTCTCCCGCAGGACGTCGATATTTACCGCACCCGGCACATGTTACGTTCTCGCTCCTACGGCAACTGTCGCAAACCGGTTCAGTAAACCCTAACCGACGGCACCGGGCTAATTGCCGACTTAACCGCCCACAATTCGAACAGGCTTTTGCCGGCTTGAAGTGTTTAGCACAAGATGGACAAGCCACCCCTTCTTTCAGCGTAAGGCGCGCTCGTGGTACAGGCTTTCCACAGCGCAGGCACTGCCTGCCATGCGTTCGACAGGTCCTGCATAGATGTTTCTCCTTGTCCGCTCCGCGAAAAACGCGAGTCGTTTTCCCGCAGCCCTTACAGGCGATACGGTCGAACAGACGCTTGTAGCAAGCGGCACAGAAACCTCTATCGTCGAACACGGCCGTCGCTTTTCTCATGGGCCGCGAGCATTCGCTGCACTTTTTTCGCCCACCGGTAGGATTGACTCGCTCACAGGTCGTCAGCTTCGCTTCGTCAGCAGATGGCGCTGGTGGCTCCTTCTGCGGCACATCAGCTGCTGGCGGTGATTGGATGTCCGTTCGGACAAACTTCGGAGCCGGGGGCGCGCACTCAAGATCAGCGGCAAACGGGATACGGTTACGGCGAAAGCAAACCTGCCGAACCTTGTGCCCACATTCGGTGCGCACGAATCGCTGCAATTCACGGTGTTTGGCGAAAAACTCGAGGTAACTCTGAACAGCGCCGAAGTAAGTACTTTGGCTCGACGGGGTGAGGTGACAGCCGAACGCAAGGTATTCAGCCCATTGATCGAAGAGCTCCTCGGTCCACCGCCACGGAGGCTCTCTCGTAAAGTCCACAATGAGCATTATCGCGCCAAGATCTCGATTCAGCGATTTCGCCGTATGTTTCTTCTTGTAACGGCGATGGCGAACCCAAGTGGCGAAACTGATTTCGAAAAGCCGAGCTTCTGCTTCCTGCAGCGCAGGTGTATACGGGATACGGGCGCCTTTGGGCAAAATAGCCGTCAACCGAGGGCGCTTAGCTGTGCCAGTCCGTTGTCGTGCTATGCGCCGTTCAGCGTTGCAATTGCTACGCCCTAGCCCTTTGTTGATCGCTCTAAGGTCGCGGTCGCGCTCGGAATAGCCTTTCTGGCTAAGCACTTGTACTACAACCTTTTCATACCAAGAGGGTAGGTCCTCACCGGATATCGCAAGAAGTGGGGAACTCCAGGTACCTGAATCCTTGCAAATATCGATAAACCGACGGGGCCAATCATGGAGAAGCCAGACGGCCATCGAAATCAGGTTGGTGCGTTCCGTCAGGCCGAAACGTTCATATTCGCGGCGGGTGTAGATCAGCCTTTGGTCGTACTGGAGACCACTCGCGAGGCTGACTGTGCTTGCCAACCGCTTTCCTTTACCGGAGGCCAGAAGGTAAACCAGTTGCCTGAGAACAGGCATCAATAGCCTGGAGGGGACTGTAGTCCCGTCTTGCAGGATAGCCTGCCGGTTGTTGATCGCTTGAGAAATGAATGATTGGAACGGGACCGCCCGTTCCAGGCGCTCGGGATCGGCAGGCGATTTTCCAGGCTGAGACAAATCGGCCGCACAGAAAGAGCACTGGAAAAGCTCTAAACGCTTGGCGGAGGTTCGATGAAAGTTTACGGGTTTCCCGCACTCAGGGCAGCAGTCGTGCAGCCAGTCCCCGTGTTTGAGGCAAACGGTTGCAAACGCCAATCGCCAAGCTCGACGGAAATAGCCGGTTTCTGCCAAGCACTTCGAGCAGAACTGCTGGCCGGGACGGCGCCTGATACGGTGGTATACACCAAGTGGCAAAATCCACGGTGTTGCCCCGTTTGGGTTGTATCGTTCGTACAGTACCCCTTCATACGCCCTGAGCGTTGTACCGAAAACATCGGCAAATGGCGTTCCCGTCCTCTGTGCCAAGCCAGTCAATAGCTCTGTATCGGCACTCCCGTCGATATCCCGAGTCCAAATCGGTTTTTCAGGCCACTCCAGACGGCAGAAAGTGTGCAATGGCACTCGGTTGGCATTGGCCAACCTAACCAGCCAAGACGACAGAAGTTCGTCGGATCTTGGCTTCGGATGCGCCGGCCAGAGCCTCGTTCTGTTTTCAAACAAATGCCTCGGTCCTCAACCTTCGCTGGGAAGGTGAGATCCAACCGATTTGGTTCAGTACATCCATATCGATTTGCTCCTTCCCTGAGCGGATTGCGTGAATAGCGGCCATCTCCAATACAGCCCCAAGCTCCCCGATTACGCCCTCACTCATCGACAAGAGCTTTCCTGCAATCGGTTCCTTTGCGAGATTCGATTTTTTTCGCAAAGGCAGGAATCTTTCGAAGCTGCTTAGAAGACGTAAGAATTCCGTTCCTCGTTTCCAGCGATAGAGAGGAATCGGCTGGAAGCGGTTGGCGAGCTGGGAATCGGACTGGATGGCCCGTAGCCCTTCCGGTACGCCAAAAGCAACGATGGGGATACGAAGCTCGTTGCCCAAATGCTTCAGCGCGTTAAGGAAACGCCGCTGGGCTGCCGGGGCGCCGGCCAGAAGGTGTTGAATCTCATCGATGATCAGTATCTTGGCCCCAATCACCGGTAGTAAGTCGTAGACCTGGTCCTGCTTCTTTCCCGCATTATCTGAAGAGCTATGCGGGGCGTTTATCGCACGCAAAATGGCGCTGTACAGCCGATTCTCATCCGGAAGCGGCGGTGCCTGAATCGCGACAACCGGCATTTGGACGCTTTCTCCGCAGGCATTCTCGTCCACGGGATACTTCCTTAGAAACCGCTCAATCAACATCGTTTTGCCGTTATTGGTGTCACCAACCACCAGCAGGTTCGGCATCCGATGGACCCGTGGATAGCTCAGCAACTCCTCCATTCGCAGGAGCGCACGCCTGGCTTGCGGGTAGTTTATCCAGCGCGGACGCTGAATCTTCTCGATCCGCTCTTCGGTGGGAACCCAAAGCCAATCACGGAACCTCTCATCAACATGCTGCGCTTCAGTCATAGTCAAACCCATCCACTTCGAAGGGCTCGATGTCGGCATCGTCCAAAATATCCGGTTCCTCCGTAGCGGGAGTCTCGAGGATTTTGGCACTCGGAACTTCAAACCGACTCACGGGCGCTTTGGGCTTCGGCTGCCGCTTGGCCGAACGCTGGCGCTGGTTCGCTCGACGCACTTTCTTCGTTTCGCGGGTAGCGTTTTGTTCGATTTCCTTCATCCGATTGTATGCCTCGAAGATGGCATTCTCGTCGATGTGCTTGCGCCCCTCTTCCTTCAAACGCCGGCGGACTTCCCTGAGCTCCCATAGGGTTATTGCCGGGCGCGAGTTATCCCTGTAGGGGATAAGGAAATGCTGGTTCAGTTCGGGATCGTAGAAATAGACCTGGCTGATGTCCCTCGGATCACGCCGAATAACAAATTTTCGCTTTTGGTTGTCGTTTTCCGGGTCGGTAGCATGGACCCAAGGTCGCAAAACATCGCTGAAGTAATGGATATCGTCGATGAGAAGGCCGTAAGGCTGAACCGTCCGAATTTCGTACGGCATGAGGTCAATTCGTAGCCGGTCTTCATCGATGATCCGGTCGGGCAGACCACAGCCGGGGGTATCGCCGGTGCCGAATATCCCTTGCTCGAATTTTCCGACCGGACTCGTCAGCAGCTGACTATGCTCGCGCTGGTGATAGGCCTCGACAATTAAGATCCCTAACCAGGCTTCAAATTCATTCAGCGTGAAAACCGCTTTCTGCTCGGCCGGATAATCTCCACGGCTCTTGGTATTGGAAGACGTCGTACCGGGAAGCCCGTGAATTCTGTTGTTCAATGTACCGAGCAAACGCTCGATGTGAGCGCCATACTGCGGTTTTTTCACCGGGCGCCACTCCAGGTCGATTCCGTACTCGCTACAGGCTTTGCTCAGCATCGTGCCTCGGAACTCACGGGCGTTATCGGCATGCACTTTGCGCATCAAGCCCCATATGGGCCAAGGCGTATTGATGTCGTGGTCGCTAAGCCACTCATCTTTGGGGAGTATGGAATGCGCGAGGCACAAGCCGACCGACATCGCACTTGGCGGTTCGAAGGCGATGTAAAAGCCAGTCACCATGCGACTGAATACGTCGATTGCGATGGTTATCCACGGGCGGCCGATCGGAAGTCGATGGATATCGTCCACCAATATGACGTCAAGCTTGGTGTGGTCGATTTGAATAACCGAAAGCGGCCAGTGCGCATCGGGGTACCGTCCCTTGAGAGGCTCGAAAATCCGCGCTGCTTTAGGTCCTTTCCGGCGTTTGACCTTTTCCTTCTCCGAAATCAGTTTGATGCGGTTGCGCACGGTATTCGGGTGAGGCGCCTTCAAACCGGCGTTTCGACACCTACGCTCGACCTCTTCGGCGGTGTGTTCGATATTGGGCTTTTCGGCACGCAGGTAATCTTCTTCGATCGTCGCGACGAGGACTGTCTCGACATCGGGGCTCAGCCGACTGCGCCCTCTGCCGCCGCTACGCGGAACCCGGACAAGTGCCGAAACCTTGCCGGTCGACTCAAAACGCTGAATCCACCGGTAGAGGGTCACCGTATGAACGCCGGCTTCGCCGGCCGCTTCATCCACCATGGCTTCGGTGCGATTTTCGGCGTCGAGCAGGGGTTTTATGGTTTCGTAGCGCTCTTTGGCGATTTCCCACTCCTTTTCGGAGAGGGCGGCCAGATCGGCTGCCTCGGGCAGGGTCTGCGGCTGATCGGTAGCACGCGGCGTCAATTCCGCAACCGGAACCGTGCGCTTTTCGCCGGTCTGGATCTCCAGGGCCAAAACGGAAGACAAGTCAACGGGACGAAGAATACGGTGATTCTTCCCCCGGTAGCTGACCTCGCTACCGGGTTTTAGGTCAAGAGACGCCATTCCTTGGCCCTCCTAGGGTGATGTAAGAGTGCTGACCATGGTCAGCGGGATATCCATATCCACCTGCAACCTGCCGGTCGCGGTTAGGTGCCAGACCGAGGGAATCAGTCGGGCTTGTTCCCAGCGGTCGGTCGCGAGGGTATCAAGTAGACCCTGTACGGTTATCGCTTGCTTGCTAGTGACTGTCTGTACCATCAGTTCACAGGCCTCCTCGTCTGCCGGCGTATCCCGGTAACCGCGAAGAAACTTGATGTTCTCAAGGCGCGGTGTCCGGATTTCCCGGTCTGTTACGGTTCGAAATCCCCAGCCGCGTGCTTTCGCAACCTGATAAGCGGCTCTGAACCGCCTTTCTAGGGACTTCCATTCGGACCGCAACACTTCGCGAGGCTTTATTTCGAAGAGAAGGGGGCGCTTGTGAGCTTCTTCCTTATAGAGGACCAAAACGTCTGGGGTGTACCGACGCCAGGTGCCCATATCATCTTGGTAGTGGACCGCAACAGGTTGTTCTTCGAATGAGGCTACCCGCGGGTCGAAGTCGAGGAGGATGAAAAAGTCGCGTTCCAGCGGGGATTCGTAGAAGGGTTTGCGTTCACTCCTACTACTGCCGAGCATGCCGGTCACGTGACGGTAGTTTTTGGGGATTCGCCGGACCGGCAACTGACACTCCTTGTCACAGGGCCTTTTGCAGGAAGTATCGTGCTAAATGCACGTGAGTCAAACCACCTGCAATATCACCTGTGATTCTAAAACCATTTGCAGCCCCTATTAGAACCTGACTACAAAAGGTGGTGCAAATGGCGCACCTAAGTCATTGAGTATTGGTGTAGCCGTTTGCAACTTCTTTTAGAATTCACAGCGGGAGTCAGCCGCGCCCCGGCGAGGTGAGCCTCGCGCACGGTGGCGTGCTGTTTCTCGATGAGCTGCCGGAGTTCGATCGCAGGGTACTCGAGGTGCTTCGGGAGCCCCTGGAGTCGGGCACCATCACCATCTCACGGGCCGCCCGTCAGGCGCGCTTTCCGGCCCGTTTCCAGCTGCTCGCCGCCATGAATCCCTGCCCCTGCGGTTATCTCAGCCATCCGAACGGCCAGTGCCACTGTACCCACGAACAGATCCAGCGCTATCGCGCCCGTATCTCCGGGCCGCTGCTCGATCGGATCGATCTGCAGCTGGAGATCCCGCCGCTGCCGCGCGAACTCCTGCGAGGCGATGCCCGTAGCGAGACCAGTGCCAGCGTGCAGGACCGCGTGACACAAACCCGGGCTCGACAACTGCAGCGCGCCGGCAAACCCAACGCCCTTCTCAACGCCCGGGAGACCGAGTCCATCTGCCGGCTGTCCGATCGTGAGGCGGCACTGCTCGAACAGGCCGTAGATCGACTGGGGCTCTCGGCCCGAGCCTATCATCGGGTGCTTCGTGTCGCCCGCACGATCGCCGATCTGGCGCAGAATGAATCCATCGAGGCCGCGCACATCAGTGAAGCGATCGGCTACCGGAAGCTGGATCGGAGTGCAGCGGTAGGTAGTGTCTAGGGGCGAGTGACGAGTGGCGAGTGACGAGTGGCGAGTGGCGAGTGGCGAGTGGCGAGTGGCGAGTGGCGAGTGGCGAGTGGCGAGTGGCGAGTGGCGAGTCTACAAGAGTAGACCCCACCGTTTAGCTACTAGCTACTAGCTACTAGCGAGTCTGCAGCCATTCGTAGAGCCACTCGCTGCCAGCTTCTTTCAGGAACAATCCTAGGAGCAGCAGGACAATCCCGAAAAAGAGTAACCGCCCCCAGCGCCGGCTGCGTTTCGGACGAAACAGGCCCCGGTTGCGCCAACGGTCTTCCGCTTTGTTCAGGTCTTCGGCCATGGGGGGTTACAAGTACTCTGTTGGTAAGCAGATTCAGGATCACGGAAAACAGGCGACGGGTCAAACCGCACGCCGCAACAGTGCTGTGGCCTGTTAGAATACAGACCCTCTCTCATCGGTATTTTCGGGCCGTGTCCAATCTGAATCCCAGCCAAAGCGAAGCCGTACGCTACATTGACGGCCCCCTGCTGGTCCTGGCGGGAGCAGGCAGTGGCAAGACCCGGGTGATCACCCGCAAGATCGCCTATCTCATCAAGGAGTGCGGACTGTCGCCGCGGCACATCGCAGCCGTGACCTTTACCAACAAGGCAGCGCGCGAGATGAAAGAGCGCGTGGGGCAGTTGCTGGTCGGCCGCGAGGGTCACGGTCTGCGGGTTTCGACGTTCCACACTCTGGGTCTGGATATCATTCGCAGCGAGTTGAAACACCTGGACCACAAGCCGGGGTTCTCCATTTTCGACGCCCAGGACAGCGCCGGACTCATTCGGGAGCTGCTGCGGCGGGAGGGTGGCAGCGACGGCCTCGATCAGGAGATCCAGCGCCGCATTTCCGACTGGAAGAATGCCCTCATCACCCCGGAGCAGGCCGTCAGCCACGCGGACGATACCGCCTCTTTCGCCGCCTCGCAGATCTACGCCGAGTACAACCGCCACCTCAAGGCCTACAACGCCGTCGACTTCGACGACCTGATCATGCTACCGGTGCTGCTATTCGAACGGAAGCCGGAGGTGCTGGAGCGCTGGCAAAACCGCATTCGCCACCTACTGGTGGACGAATACCAGGACACCAATATCACCCAATACCGGCTGGTTCGAATGCTGGTGGGGCTGCGTGGCGCCCTGACGGTGGTGGGCGATGATGACCAATCCATCTATGCCTGGCGCGGCGCCCGCCCGGAAAACCTGGTGGAACTCGGCAAGGATTTCCCCGGCCTCAAGGTAGTCAAGCTGGAGCAGAACTATCGCTCCATGGGCTGTATCCTGAAGGCGGCCAACCGGCTCATCGGCAACAATCCCCACGTGTTCGAAAAGCGGCTCTGGAGCGAAATGGGCTACGGAGAGCCGATCCGCGTCGTGAGGGCCCGCGATGAGGAGGACGAGGCGGTCAAGGTGGTCTCCTCACTCATGCACCACCGCTTCCAGAAGCGCACCGATTTCAGCGACTATGCGATCCTCTACCGGGGCAACCACCAGTCGCGACTGTTCGAAAAGGCCCTGCGGGAGCAGCGCATCCCCTACCAGATCTCCGGCGGCGCCTCTTTCTTCTCCTACAGCGAGGTGAAGGACGTACTCGCCTATCTGCGACTGCTGATCAATCCCGACGACGATACCGCCTTTTTACGGGTCGTGAACACGCCCCGAAGGGAGATCGGCCCCTCCACGCTGGAGAAACTGGGCAACTATGCCTCGCAACGGGGGATCGGCCTGTTCTCGGCAAGCTTCGAACTGGGTCTGACGCAGGTACTCAAGGAGCGTCAGCTCAATCGGCTGCGGGCCTTCACCGAATGGATAGTGGCGATCGGCGACCGGGCGCGGCGCGGCGACCCGCTGGCGGCCATGCGCGAGATGGCACAGGAGATCGGTTACGAGAGCTGGCTGCGGGATACCTGTCCGAGCCTGAAACAAGCCGAACGCAAGATGAAGAACGTCGAGGAGCTGTTCGACTGGATAGCGCGCATGGCCGGAAAGGAGGATGGCGAGCCCGACCTTGGCGAGCTGGTCGCCAAGCTTACCCTGATGGACATCCTCGAACGCAACGAAGAGGATGAGGACCGCGATCGCGTGCGACTCATGACCCTGCACGCCGCCAAGGGGCTGGAGTTCCCCAACGTCTTCCTGGTGGGCATGGAGGAGGAACTGCTACCCCACCGCACGAGTATCGAAGAGGATTCCATCGAAGAGGAGCGGCGCCTGGCCTATGTGGGCATCACCCGCGCCCAGCAGAACCTCACCCTCACTCTGGCCAATCGTCGCCGCCGTGGCGGTGAGGTGGTCCGCTGCGAACCCAGCCGCTTCATTGCCGAACTGCCGGAAGAGGACTTGAAGTGGGAGGGTGCCGGAATCGAAGCCCCGGCCGAGGAGAAGCAGGAGCGTGGCAAGGCGCACCTCGCCGCCCTGCGGGGCATGCTGGGCACCGAGACGTAGGAGCCTGTCCGAGAACATCGTTGGTAGGTTGGGGTGAGTTAAGCGACCCCCAACGCTGATTTTGCCGGGCTTCGTTCCTCAGCGCCAACCTGCATTTTGTAGCCCATTGCTATTCCCGGACAGCGGTGTCACGCCTCATGAACTTCCGATTCCGACACCTCCCGATTGACCACTTCCCTATAGGCGTGCCAGGTGGAGTGCCCCAGCCAGGGCAGTGCGATGGCCAGGCCGATGTAGCCGAGCAGCAGACCGCCCGCGAAGATCACACCAATCAGCAGCGCCCACCAGAGCATCGGACCGGTATTGCGAATCACTGCGTTCCAGCTCGTCACCAGCGCCGAAATGAAATCCAGGTCGGGCTCTTCCATCAGGAACGGGATCGAAACAGCCGAAAAGAAGAAGGCGACGAGCCCGGCCACCAGTCCCGTCAGGAAAAAGGCAATGATGAGCGGCGCCGGAAGGGCCGTGATGTAGTCACCTAAGCCGCCCCCCCCGAACCTCAATACCAATTCCGCTTTACCCTCCAGCAGAAAGGCCGTGGTCCACATACCGACCATGAACCAGGAGAGAAGGACCAGCAGCAAAATCACGCCCATACCCAGAATCCCGCGAGGGTTCGCATTCCAGGCCTTGAAGGCATCGGCAAGACCGGTGGGACTGCCCTCCTCCATTCGCTGGCTCATGCGGTAGAAGCCGACCGCAAACACCGGCGCCAGCAGGGTAAAGCCCGCCGTCAATTGCAGGCCCACGTGGTACCAGGTGGTGCTGAGTGCAAAAGCGACAATCAGGGCATAGAGCGCAATAACCACTAGGCCGTACCCGATACTTGCAGCAGGATGTTGTTTCAAATCATCCCAGCCGGCACTCAGCCAACGCAGCGGTGCCCCGAAGTCGATGGGGTTTATGGATGGCATGGAGACCGGCGAGACGTGGTGGATAGCATGACGAGGCATGGCAATCTCCTACTCGCCTGATAAGGGTTTCTACGGAAAAGAGTAGTCAACCAACCGGGAGGCACTGCGAATTTGGCGATTTACGGTAACTGCTCACTCCCCCGTCATTCCCGCGTAGGCGGGAATCCAGAGAGCAGCGGCATGGCTCAAAAATGGATCCCCGCCTGCGCGGGGATGACGAATCTCCTATGCCGCGCATGATCAACCGGGCGAGCAGTTACAATTTACAAAAAAAGGACGTCCCGGAGGACGCCCCTTTTTTCAAGCACTGTCAACCGGCTTTTACTGGGACTCGGAGACCATGTATTCCACGGCCTTCTCCAGCTCTGCGTCCGAACAGTTACCGCAGGTGCCCCGCGGCGGCATGACGCCCGTTTCGCCGTTGAAGCCATTGATGGCATTCTGAACCAGCATATCCATGCCCTTCTCTATGCGGGGTCCCCAAGCAGCCGGGTCACCTATCTTCGGTGCGCCGGCTACGCCCGCTGCGTGGCAGGCGATACAGGCGCTGTTGTATACATCCTCACCGCTACGTCCCTCATCAGCGCCGGCTTCGTCCGCTACCTCTGCCGAGGCCACCGCCGCTTCCGGTGCTTCTGCCACTTCTGGAGCTTCAGCCCCTTCCGGAGCCTCCGGCTGGATCGGTTCGCCGGTATTCAGCTTCGCTACCGGCTCGATACGCTCGGCGATGGCCTCTTCACTCATGTCCGCATTTTGCGGATTGAGCACCGGGCCCATGCCTCTGGCGATCAAAAGCACCAGGACACCGACCACTACCAAAATCATGATGCTGAAACCGAGATGGGTGTTTGTCCGGTTCACTGCAAATCCCCTCTTCCGAGATGCTGTAGTAGTACAGGGACGCGCCTCATGGGCGTACCCCGAAAAAGCCAGAGGCTAACTTCAAAAACCAGTAGGCGAGTATATCGTGAAAGGACCTGCCCTTAGAAGCCTTGCTGATGCCCGCTGTGGGTATTGAAGCGCCGCTCCATTTCATAGATCCGTTCTCTGGCTTGCTCGAAGGTGAGCGCACCCTCCGCCGGATCGTCACGGGCCCCGAGTCCGTAGGCCATGGGCGTTTTGTTGCCCTCCACGTACCAGGCTTCACGGGCATTGATCCACTCCCCGTCACGATGGTCGTTGACCCAAATCTCCACGGCGGGATTATCCCGCCACGGCTGCTCGTCCAGCCAGATCACCGCGCAACCGATGTCATCGAATCGATAGACGCGGCTTTCCCCCCCTTCGGGGCCGCCCCGGATCTGCGCCGAATAGTGAGGGTCACTCATGACCATGCGACAGCGTTCACAGGTATCGCTGTCGCTATTGAATTCCACATCCACCGGCCCCGTCCCCGGGTCGCCGGAGCAGGCAACAAGCAGGGACAACAGGCTTAACAAGAAGACCAACTTGCCGGCCAGTGGTGGTTTTCTCGAGTTCATTGGGTCTCAATTCGTAAGGGCGCGCCGAGAGGCCAAGAGTAATCTGCCTGACCAATCAATTGGATGATCCATATCAAGGCGGACATTGTCACCCCCAATCGGGCGATGGTTCCAGGGCAACCGCATACTTTATGTAAGTCCTTGATAGTTACGGGTGCAGGATTCCCGAGGCGCGCGTGTCAGTAAGCCGCCGGAACATCCACCACCGGTTCGTCCGGTCCGCGCCTCGCCTCGATTAGCGTCGCCGCCAAAATCAGTGCCCCACCCGCGAGTTCGCCAGCGCTCAGTGTTTCACCGCCAATCACCACAGCGGAGATCACCGCGGCCAGCAATTCGGTAATCAGCAGCACCGACGCGCGGCCCGCCTCCATATGCGTCACTGCCCACAGCGTTCCGAGGGTAGCTATCAGCAACCAGACCAGGCCAAACATCACCAGCCAGAACCAGGTGGTACCGGGCACCTCCGGCAATCCGGCGGAAACCAGGGGCAGGGCGACGATTGCCATCAACCCGCAGCCAATGAACATGGCGGCGGTCTTGCTCATCAGCGGCACGTGAGCGGCCCCGCGGCAGGTAACATTGTTGAGGGCGAAGGCCAGGCCGGAACTGATCGCCAGCAGATCAAGCCAGGAGGGGGCGGTCTCGAAGACCACCGGCCCCCCCAGCACCAGAAACGCGCCAAGCAGCGCGAGCCCCACACCGAACCAGCGGGCGCGGTCGATTGTCTCCCCGAGAAACAGCCACCCACCCAACACGCCCCAGACCGGCGCCAGATAGAACAGCATCATCGCCCGCACCACCTCGCCATAAATCATGGCCGAGGCGAACGACAGGTTGGCCCAGCCGCCCAGCAGGAGCATGATCCACAAAAAACGGCTCTCGCCCCGCCACGCCCTGCGCTCGCGAATCAGCCACGGCAGCAGTACGAGCCCCACCACGCCGTAACCCACCAGGATGAGCGGAATTCCGGCAACACCATTGGTGTGAAAATACTGCAGTGGCCACCAGGTCACTCCCCAAAGGATGGCACTACTGATGAGAACGAAGACGGGCAGTACAGGATGCATTGAGTTACCGTTTGGGATTTTTTTGGCGGCGTCCGACCATGCCATGGCATGTCTGGCCGAGCCTCGGAAAGCGCAGGCCCGAGCAGCCGAAAGGATACCAAAGACGGATGGCTACCAAGCTCTGTTTTTCACTTGCAAGCCCTGCCTGCCACTCCGCGGCCCGGATCAATGAAGAACTGTAACCACGGGGTACACGGGGTAACACAAGTTTCTCGAGTTATTTACTCCCCGTGTACCCCGTGGTTCGAAGTCCAAGGGGTGAATCGTCGATTTGGCCAGAGCACTACCCGCCGCTCCGCAGCTTGAGTGACGAACATTTGGCCGTCATTGCGAGGACGCCTACATGGGTGTAGGCGGTAGAGCGACGCATGCCGCCATGGATGGCGGTAGTAGAGAATGTCTGGAGCCTATTCTCGAGGATGCCGAAGCCGAGCCTAAGCGACGCGGGCAATCTAGCGGTTCTGGGAGCAGGAGATTACTTCGTCGCTCGGGCTCCTCGTAATGACAGCAGGGAGGGCAAGTTCATCAGCAAGAGGAGCGCCAAGCGACGTAACAATCCCGGGGTTGGGAGTAGACAGCCGAGCCCCGAGCGACGTGGCAATCTCGGCGTTGGGAGGAGAGATTACGTCGTCGCTGGGGCTCCTCGTAATGACAGCGAGGGCAAGTTCATCAAGCGTGGCCGAGATCAGCGCACCAGCGCCAAGCTGAAGCCGTTGCGGGGTTGGACGTCAATGCCGCGTCCATGTATCCTTAGCGGCTCGTAAGCGCCCGTAGCTCAGCTGGATAGAGCGCTGCCCTCCGGAGGCAGAGGTCAGAGGTTCGAATCCTCTCGGGCGCGCCATCTTCCTGATTTCGGTTCGCTTTTTCTCCGCTAAGTCCTCCCGAACCGGGCATTCTCCATCACGAAATTACTCCTGTCCCTGTTGGACATCGGGGCACCAGTACACCGTAGGGCGAATAGGCGGCAGCGCATCCGCACTCTTCCCGGTCGTTTGGTGGATGCGCTTCGCTTATCCACCCTACGCGTTACGTCCCTTTGCGGGTTCAAATCTGGACAGGGTCGCCAGGGTGGCGCGGAGCAGTTTGATTGTGGGGGCGACCATCCACCGCATGATCCACGCGCCAAGATAGAAAACCGGCAACAGGATGATGAGCCACCCTGCAAACTGGCCGAGCCAGCCGGGGAGGCCGATGAAGCGGGCCAGGTTGGCAAAGGTATCGTTGATGATCCCCGGATGCTGGATCGCGACGTAGCCGGCCAGGATGATTGCGGGCCATTTGCCGTGTCTCGCCAAACCTACACCGGCTTGTCCCACCCGGGCTACGCGCGACGCCAGCGCTGCGGTCCGGGTCGAGGAGCTCAGGGGCTTTCCGGCGACGGCACCCACCCGACCCAGCCGAAGAAGCTTGACGGCACTGGCCATCAACAGGACATCGACCCCGGCCCAGCCGGCATCCGCGATGTTGATCGCCTGATCGGTTTTTGCCTTTCGCTCGAGGCTGCCGATGCCGCCTACGAAGAAGGAGCCGGCGCCTTCCAGCAGCCGTTCACTCTGAAGCCACCGGGGATTTCCGCTGCTGTCCAGCACGAACTGGCCGAGAAAGCCGTGACCTTCATTTTCAATGAAGCGCACCGCGTAGCGGCCGCGTAGCTCGGGTGTCAGTGTACCCGGCTGTTCGGCGTTGTCCCGGGAGGTGGTGGAGTTGCTTCCGGTGGCCTGTCGGAGGGATTGGAATTTTTGGGCCGTGTAGTGCATTACGGCAACCGAAGAGACTTCATTCGCCAGAAAATAGGCGATCGGCAGGAAAACGCTCTCACCATGCTCGCGGAGAATGCCCTGGAAATCCTGGTCGGAACCGTAGATCGGTAGAACTCTTCTCACCAATTCGGGATATCGAAGCAGTGCCGATTGGGCCTTCAGCTTCAGGATTTCATCACTCGCATAATCCAGCAACAGCGCCTGAACCTCGATCGGCTCATCCGCCACCAACCGGGCCAGTTCCGGGGGCGCCTCCTGCATCTGGATGGCGATAAGCCGCTCCTCGAAAGGCAACGGCTTCCAGGCCATGCTCAGGAACAGCGAGGCTACCACTGCTGCGCCAAGCGCGATATAAAGTTTCGCCAAGGAGCCACCCTCCCCCGGTTCTGAGAGTCTCTCCCTCACCCGGGTTTTTCACATCGATCCGGACATTCTGCAAGAAAATGTCCGCGTATCCCGATTTTAACCCTTTTGGCACCGGGAGGGAGGGTGGCTCCCCGAAGGCGTGACGACGCCGTCGGGATAGCGGGTGGCCGCCGTCGAATCAGAACTTGCCGATAATATTGAGAAAGGCGCCCTGGGAGTCGTAGTCGAGATCGGTCAGGTCATCCGAGAAGTCGGTGAAGTTATAGCCAACACCGAGTTTGACGTGATCCCCGACATGCCGGTAGACGGCTACCAGGGCACCGTCGCGCCGGTCCTGTGCCTCCGGCAGGTCGAGGACTCGCCACTCCATCAGTGCATCCCACTTGCGAACGAAATGCCAGTCGGCACGCAGGACGTAAAGATGGGCATTACTGTCGAAGAACTCCGGGCTTTCCCTTTCCTGGCTAATCTGCCCCAGACGATAGGCGTACTTGCCGCCAAGGCTCCAGTGCCTGGTGATGTCGTACAGCAGATCGCCCGACACGATATGACTCTTCTGGACATAGTCTGAGGCCGTACTCTCAAGCGACACCTGGTCGGTACTCGGCAGGTTGTAGAAGTAGGTGTATTTGAACAGCGCATTCATCCGGTCATGGTTTACCGGGCGGTACGCGTAGCCGAGCACGGCTTCGGTGTAGTTACCGTCGTAGAACTCGCCCAGGGAGCTTTCGCTTTCCGAGTGGTTGAGTTTCCCGATGAAGCGCCAGTCCGGGGTAGTCTGGTACTTCAGGCTGTTCTTGGTCAGCCAGGTCGTCCGTTTATCAAAATCGGTATCGGGGTTCTCCGTCTCATCCACCCGGTATTCCAGGGCGCTAGCCACCGTGAACCGGTCGAAGCCATAGCCCACGCGAACCCCGATGGCCTCTCTGCGGGTTTCGGCGCTGGTCTCGGGATCTTTCAGGGTGCCGATGTCGAGGTTGGCGCCGAAATTCCAGCGGTCATTCGGGGCGAGATCGACGCCGGTCGAGTGCATGAGCCCGGTCGGGACGTCACCATGGGAGTAGCTCTCCTCGGCATAGAGGCTGGCACTGTCCGAGTAGCGTGTCTTGAAGCCGGAGGTCAGGTTACCCCGCCTGGCCCGCACGCCGTTGTCCGTACGCTCGTTTTCGAGCGCATAGGTGAGATAGAGGTTGGTCCGGTCGGTATAGAGGTAGTCCGTGCCGAGCTTGCCGGCCGCGCCCAGGTCGCCCCCCGAGACTTCGCCGCGGACGCGGATGCGGTCACTGACACGATAGGCGCCGCCGGTCCCCACGCGACCATTCTCGTCCCGGTTGCCGGTGGTGTTCACGGTGTCCTGGACGAAGCCGTAGGCATTCCACTTTTCCCTGGAATCGTAGTCGGCCTGAACCACGGCATCGGCACGCTCACCCTGTTCCTGGGTGAGCGGCACGACCGGGGAGCGGTCGGTTCTCTTGTCGTGCCGGATGCCACCGCTCAGAGTCCAGTGGTCGTTCAGGAGATAGTCGACGTCGACTTCTACGGCACTGGTCTCCAGGCCGAGCTGTTTCGACTTCTTGTCGGCCTTGGCCCTGACGCCTACCCGCTCGGTGACCGGCATCTCCAGCGAGCCGCCATACTGATCGGTATCGGTCGCCGCGGTGAGTCCGGGGGAAGCATAACCCGCTTCGAGGCTCTGCCGGTGAAGCGTCAACTTGCCTTCGAGGTCCGCGAAGACATCCCTGAGTCCGAGACTGGCATCGACCCGGTAGGCACCGCCGCTGGGGTCCTGCCCCTCCAGTTCCGAAATGGAATCGAAGTTGAAGCCGCCATCCCCGGAAAACAGGGTCGTTACATCCCCGCCTTCACTTTCGGATGCCTCGATGCGTACCCAGGAATCGGTGCTCTTTCGCAGGGTCAAATCAAGGGCGTTGAGGCTGCTCTCGGCGTCATCTTCATCGTTCTGATTCGAGGTTACGCCGAGCTTCACATAGTCATTGAACCAGTAGTGGGCGCGGCCGCCGGCGACCAGCGTATCGACCTCGTCGAACCCAGGGGTGTACTCATAGCGCGCAACGAGATAGACCTGATCGCCGCCGCCGGTACCGCTGTCGACGAGCATGTCATCACTGGTGGTCGCCGACAAAGGTTCGGCGAGCAGGACCCGACCTTGCAGGTAGTCGATGTCGTAATCCAGACCCGGCGAAAGGTTCTTGACCGCCGTAACGATGCCCGAATCCTTGTCCCGGATCTCGATGCGCACCCGCTCCGAGCCGGTCAGGATATCCCGATGCCGCAGGGAATAGAGCGAACCACCGGTACCACGAAATTCATCGCGGCTGGCGATGGTCCCCGGTTCGGCCACAAACCCGTCCAGCATCAAGCGCTCCTCACCGAAGCTGGTTGCGTTCAGGGTCTGATAGTGAAGGTTGGCACCATAAAGGCTGCGATCGACATGCGCCAGGCTGTTACCGAGGTAGCCGATCTTGAAGTTGCCCCACAGGCCGTAGTTCTGGTTCCGTGCCAGGCGGGCGTAGAGCTTGCCCGAGGTGGGGGCATCCTCCTCCACCGTACTGTCGTCGCCGAAGGTCGGGTAGTAGTAATCGGGATCGATACGGCGGAACAGCGCGTCCGGAGACTTGTCCATGAAGTTGCTGAAGAGGTCCTCGACCGGCCCTTCCCGGGTGTCCGCACTGGCCGTCAGTCTCCAGCCGTCGCCGAATTTCCCCTTGGTATAGAAGGCGAGGCGGCCGTCGACACTGACATCGTTGTCGTAGTGGGTCTCATCACCGGTGACCAGCTCTGCCGGCCCATTGGTGTCATCGGCGGCGATGGTCAGATCGGCAATCCCCACGTAGAACCAGTCGCTCTTCCTGAGCTCCAGGTCACGCAGAAACAGTTCGCCGTTGCCGGCCTGATCGAGAATGGCGACCTCCACCGTGTGCATGCCCGAGGGCAGGATCTCTTCGGCAACGAACTCGCCGTCTTCACTCACGGGAAGCGGGCGACCGGCCAGCCACACCGAATGGCCTTCGGGGATACCGGTGCCCAAGACCTTGATGGCGCCGCCCTGCAGGGGAATATTCTGTTGCCCGAGACGATTTTCACCGTAGCCGACCAGCAACTCCCTGTCGGCATCGCGCCCCTCGAGCTCTTCCTGGAGTTCGTCGATGATCCACAGGGCCTGCGACTCCGTCTCGTCGAAGTGGCCCTCTTCGTCGTAGACCCGCAGCAGATACTTCAACTCACGACCGGTTGCCTCGATGCGGTCGAAACTGGCGTGCCACTCGGCGAAGCCCTCCTCGCTGACGGGGACCACTGCAATCGGCTCGGCGCGCGTGGAGTCTTCGGCATCGAAGATCCGCACCTCCGACCTGGCGATGAAGTCGGGATAATTACTATAGCGTCGGAAGCGGACACGATTCTCCGGGAACTCGGTGTCACCAAGATTCTTGTAACGGACCGCACTCGGCCATGCCGTGATGTTCAGACGTGGCTTGAGGTCCAGGTTGTCGAACTTGAATTGGATGTCGGCCTGGTCAAGGGCGACGTCGGTGCAGCGCTGCACATCGGGAATACTCTTGTTCGGGTCGCTCACCGGTTTGCCATCGACCGTGATGCGCATGAGATTCAGGGCGAAGGGGTTCTTCGGGGTCACCTCCCTGGTCAGCCGCTGGATCTCCATCAAATCCGCATCGTCCATCGACGCCAGTTCGTCATAGACCACCTGGACTTCCACCCGCGCGAGCTCCGCCTCGACGAAACCGGAATTGACCACATCCTCGGACTGCACATAGCCGCGTCCCTCGGACTCCGCACCGGCATCTTCGAGTTCGAGCTGCTCCTTGGCGCGCTCCATCAATTTCGTCGCACGCGCTGCAGAGAGGCCGACATCGTCGCCGTACACCATGGCGGTCCGGCGATCGAGGCGCTCATTGTTGGTGTAACCGATGAAGCGCAGGCGCGGGTTGGTCTTGTCACGCACTTCGTCCAGAACCCGACCGAGGCGAGCGATATAGCCGGTTGGCACCTGCGGCCGTCCATTTTCGAAATAGATGGGTTTGATGGCACCGGTGGGCGGATCGTAGACGCGGGTCACCGTCTCCGCCGCGGCCGCTTCGGGACACAGCTGAGGCTCATCCGGCAGTTCCGCCAGCGGGTCGTCGTGCCAAAACTCCACTTCCACCCGTCGATTGAGTGCCCGGCCCCGGGGAGTCTCATTGGAGGCCACCGGCAGGGCGGCACCCTTGCCGTCACTGTCGACCGCCGAGGTGGGCAAACCCAGGGCATCCTGTACGGCAAGTGCCACCCGGCGAGCGCGCGCCTTCGACAATCCCCCGTGGTTGCCGTAGATGCGCGCAGGTCTTCCGGTCAGGGGGATGTTGTCGGTGTAGCCGATAAACTTGACCAACACGTTCTGTTTGCCGCGCAGGTTCTGCAGCGCCTCGCGGATCTGCTGCAGATAGCGGGCCGGAATCGCGCTTGCATCCTCGTCATAGCGGAGCGGCGGCAGGAGATTCTTGATCCGGGTACGCTTGGCGTTGCCCTCCTTGTAGCTGAGCTTGCAGACTGTTTCCACGCGGCACATCTTCACGCGCTTGATCTCGTCAGAGACCACCACCTCCTTCTCGACCAGCTTCTCGCTGACCTCGTCATACCACACCTCGACCTCGACGCGCCGGTTCTGCGCCCGGCCCTCCGCTGTGTCGTTGCTGGCCACGGGCCGGGTCTCGCCAAGCCCCTCATAGGAGATCGACTCCGCTGGCAGATCGAGCGCACGCTGGAAGTACTCGGCGGTCGTGCCGGCCCGCTCGCGCGAAAGCCCGAGATTGTCGCCGTATTGCTGCTGGAGCGCTCCTCTCAGCGGCACATTGTCACTGTGTCCGACGAAGTGCAGTCGCACATTGATGCGGTGCTTCATCTCCGCCAGGGTTTTGCGCACCAGGTCGATGTAGCTGTCCGGAATATCGGCTTCCCCCGACGCGAAGCGAATTGGCGGAATGACACCCTGCAGCTTGCGGGTCTCGGCTTCCTTATCCAGCACCTTCCGGACCTCGATCTTGTCACCCTGCTCCTGCGCGTACTGATCAGGGTCCTGTATCCACGGCCGGAACACTTCGTCAGTGGAGAGATGTCGTTCGGTTGCCTCACCGACAACACCGGACTCCACCCGTCCCGCATCCTGCACGGGCGTATCGGCGGTCGTATCACCTCGCGCCGGCGCTGCGGCAGCCAGCAGACAAATGCACAGCACGGCAGCACGCGTGGCGCCGTGACCGATTCGCGACCAGAAAGGAGCTACTACCGGGATCGTGCGGCCACAATGACCCGCACCCCGACCCGAACGGGTGTTGCGGATCCGGTAGTACTGATCCCTCTCTGTTTGTCTATGACCGAGCTTCATGGTGTTGATCGTTGTTGTTCTCTTCGGGTCTTCGGCTGCGCCGTTGCTATGACCGCAGGTGCTATCGTTTTGGTGGCGCGCCGCGCCGCCAGAAGGTTTCCGTTTCCACGGTCAGCGGGTAGCAGCAGTTCAGCTCTTCCCACTTCCCGCTGATGCTCTTTCGAAGTGCGCGCAGCCGCCGCTTGACCAGCGAGGGCTCTTCCACGTCCGCCAGGTAGGCGATGCGCACCACCGATGGCGACTTGCGGAGCTCTTCGAGCAGCAGTTCCATGCGCGGCTTCCACTGCAGGCGCATCTCCGTGGAATCGGGTTCGAACACCCCGTCTGCCACATCGAGACGCACCACGCGATGCACGGTTGCGCCGAAGTTGAAGCGCATCATCTTGCCGCGCGTCACCCGCTGGACACGGGGGTTTTCCGTGGTCACCCGGAAACCGGTCGGCAGCGAGCGATCATCCAGTTTCAGAATGAAGTTGCTGCCGCGGCTCTCGTTCGGGACGGCGGCACAAGTGATATGGAAGCGGCCATGCTCGTCGGTCTTGGCAATCAGTCCGCGAGCGGTGACCAGGCGTACGCCGGGCAGCCCCTTTTCGTTTCCGTCCTGCTCGCCGTCGAGGTTGGCGTCGTCGAACACCTTGCCGGTGATATCCGTGCAATCGAACGTCGGGTCCGGAACCACCCGAACCGTTGCACTCGCCTCGCCGGAAGCGTGCTCTCCATTGAGGCTGTTGATCGCCCGCGCCCGGTTGATGTATTCACCTTCCGACACACCGGATCCGACGACAAAAAGCATCTGAATGGTGTGCCGTGACTCGGCACCAAGCTCAAGGTTGGACCAGGTCAGCTGCAGGCCGTTGGCCTCCGGCTCCACCGGCTGCCCATCGATACGGCCCGAGCCCTCGACGTACTTGAAGCCCGCCGGGAAGTTATCGACGATGCTCAGGTCCTGCAGGGTGGTGCCGAGGGTATTGCGGATCGTGATCGTGTAGGGCACGTGTTCGCCACGGCTGACGTTGACCCGGGAGGAGGTCTTGGTGATGGCGATCGCGGCGTCGAGCTCCGGGTCGACCGGGATGTGATTGTTGAACAGCTGGCTCTCGCCCGGTACCCGGTTCCCGTCCAGTGTGAGATGCAGGTGATGGTTCGTACCTGGCGAACGCGCGCGCACGCTGAGTGCCGGTGCATATTCCGAGGTCTGCGCCTCACAATGTTCCGCGGTGGTGGCCACGGCGTCGTCGCTCCCGCCGAGGCAGCCCGGCACGGAGAATGCGGGGGAGCTCTCATCAGTCAGTGGCGGAATGATCCGTGACGGCCAGCCGGTATAGCCGGACGCCGGCGGAGTCACCCGAAGGGTGTAGTCGCCACCGGCCACGCAGGCCGGATCACTGAAGTTGATATCGAATTTGTAATGGCCCTGCAGTGAAGTGATCTGGCCCTGTTGGGACGGGTCATCGAAACAACTCCCGGGCAGCTCACTGCCCGCGCGCAGCATGGCCACGGCCGCACCGGCGATGGGCGTACGAAGGACCGAGTCGTAGACCACGCCGTTCGGCGTGATCGGCAGATTCAGATTGCCGACGCTGCTTCCTTCCGCGGCCGTGATATCCGAGATCCGCTGCAGCCCATTGGTATAGCTGGAATGGGCCTCGCCGAGCAGTGCCGTGTTGGCGCCCGCTCCCGGTGCACGGAACCGCAGCTCATAGGCACTCGATGCATCGGTCGCGGCAAGGCCCTGGATGCGGTAGGCACCGTTCTCGTCGGTGACCACACTGCCCAGCAGCCGGTTGTTTCGGTAGACATCCACCGACCACTCCGGGAGCAGGGATTCGCCAGCGTCGGCGACGGTGTTGAAGTTTGCGTCGTGCCATACCGCACCACTGAGACTGACCGCCCCCGGCGTGCCTCCAAGGTCGATCGAAACGCTGGAGGTCGCGGTCTGCACCGGCGTGTTCCAGGAGACCTCTGCGGTGTTGGTGATCGTCGTGCCGACGGCAAGTGCCGGATCAATCTGCGCCCGGAAACGCAGTATCGCCGATGCGCCGGGGTCCAGGACGCCGTAATGGGCCGAGTAGTCTGCAGTCAGAACCGGAGCGACAAAACTCACCCCGGTTGCCAGGCCATTCAGCAGTCCGGAACCCGACACATAGGTCAGCTGCCCCGGTACCGGCGTATCCAGGTCGTCGGTGATGACCACATCGGTCGCCGGCACGCCACCGATGTTGGTCACCCGAACCACGTACTCGAGCGTGGAACCCGGGACGGCAGCACCACCACCGACTACGAATACCTCTTTGCTGATCGACAGCTGCTGGGCATCACCGACGACCACTTCGGTCGGTTGATCACCGTTCGAATCGAGCCCATCCGCATCGGTTGGCTCGTCCAGCTGTTCATTGGATTGCACCACGCCCTGATTGCTGATGATGGTGCCACTGGCGACGCCGGCATTTACCTCCACATCGAAGGTGACGACTGCCGAGCCGCCGACGGACAGTGTGCCCTCACCCGCCGCGGGCAGCGGCGGCGTCAGATCGGACGAGCTGATGGCGATCCCGGAGGCCAGCGGCGAAGTCCCGCCATCCGGCTGTCCGACGGGCAAACCATTGAGTATCACCGAATCCGGCACGTAGCTGGTATTGGCCGGCACCGCATCCACCAGGACAGCTTCGGTAGCGGGCGCTGATCCCGTGTTGGTGACGACGATGCTGTAGCGCAGCAGATCACCGGGGTCGACGATGTTGTTCGAATTTGCGTCGTCGTGGAGAACCACCGTTTTGTGGGCATCGAGCAGCGGCACACTACCGACGATGTCGCGGGTCGGATCATCGGCGACCGTCGTATCCGGGTCGTCCGACGGCTCTTGCGGCATCGGCCCGCTGCCCGCCCCGTCGGCGCTGACGAAACCCTGGTTGGCGATGATGGTGCCGCTGAAGACATCGGCATCGATCACGACATCGAAGGTGATGGTCGCGATATTATCGCTCGTCGACCCGGCATCCGCGCGCATTACCCCCGGCGTAGGGTCCTCGGGGGCGTGGAGGGGAATACCATCCTGCAGCGGAAGGACGCCGGGGCTCTGGTCGGCGACGGGGGCACCATTCAGTGTGGTGCTTTCGGGCACGTAGCTGGTGTTGGTCGGCAGCTGATCGTGCAGGACCGCGTTGATGGCATCCTCGTTACCGACGTTCTTCACCGTGAGGGTGTAACGCAGGGTATCCCCGGCGCGCAGCTCGGACGGGTCATCGGAGATATCCAGCGAGCTCTTCCAGACCTCGAACGCCGGGGCCGAGCTGATCAGTGTGGAGGTCTCGTTACTGGTTGCAGAAGCCAGAGCATCCCCGGTCAGCTGCGCCTGGTTCAGCACGGTCGTGCCGCTGTCGATGGCCGGGGCGAGTGTCGCCTCGAAGACGATCGTCAGCGTATCCCCCGCATCCCCCTGTGGCGCCAGAGTGAGGTTGCGGATATCGACAATACCGGTGCCGTTGACACCACCCGTGGCGCTGGTGTTGGTGGTGTCGGCATTCGCGTCCGAAACGCTGAGCACCTGCAGGCTGCCCGGCGCAAAGTGTGCGGCCAGCTCATCCACCACCGAGGCGTTGTTCAGAGAGGCAATGCTCTCATTGCTGATCACCAGGGTGTAACGCAGGGTGTCGCCGGGCTGAGCGTTCGCACCCGGATCCTCTCCGGTGGTCGCATTCACGACGGATTTCACGAACGAGACCGCAAATTCGGTCATCAGGGTGGTGGTGGCCGGGCCGGTAAAGTAGTCGTTGACCTCAGGTGTGCCGGTGCCGTCACGCTCAAGCGTGCTATCACCATCCAGGCCGGTCCACTGGACCGTGGCACTGTTGGTCAGTTCCTGTCCGGCCCGCACACCGTCCAGCACCAGCACGTCGTAATCGAGGGTGACGACGGTCCCCTCGACCACGTCGATGTCGGCAGTGGCGTCGGCCAGACTCCAGGTCAGGGTCTGTGCGGTGCTGATACCGTCCCCGCCGTTGGTGCCGGGGTCGGTGATGGTGTTGCCGCCATCGACGCTGGCCGTACCGTTTTGGTAGGCCAGACCCAGACTCAGGCTGTCTTCAATCAGAAGGTCGAAGGCATCGGAGAAATCATCTCCCGCTTCCCCGCCGCCGGCGGTAAAGCTCACGCTATAGCGCAGAATGTCCCCGGGGTTGGGCGCCGCACCCGGGTTGGTGACGTTGGCCACCTGTTTGGCGATGGCCAGTTCCGGCTCGACGATGGTCAGCGGATCGGTGGTGGTGTAGCTGCCGCCGGGATTGGCTATGCCGCCATCGGTGATGGCGTACGTATAAGAGACGCTGTTGTTGAAGCTCGTGCCGGCGTTGGCAGCGGCATTGTTCGCCACCCGGGCAGTCACTTCGATGACCGCCTGCTCTCCGGCCGGGATCCGGTCGAGGACCAGATTCAGCTCGGTCGGAGCTACAGTCGCGTCGGTGTTGTCGGTAAGGGAAAGAGTATTGCCGCTGATCTCCGTGGCACCCAGGTATTCCAGGCTGCCGTGCATGGTATCGCTCACCACCAGATCATACAGGGCCGCATTCGCGGGATTGGCGGGGACCCTGATTTCGTAGGTGACCTCCTCGCCAATGGTCGCCTCGGACGTGCTGGTCAGCACCTTGCTCGGCGGGTCGATGGTGGCCTGATTGGTCATCCAGAACTCGGCCGGACCCACCAGCCCGTAGACCTGCCCCGACTGCAGCGGCAGGGACCAGTACTCGTCCAGGGTGACGCTGTTGTTCCAGGTCTGATCGGGGCCGAAGTCGGTATGGAAGCCGATGTCGTAGTCGACCGTAACGCACTGGCCGGGATCGACCGGCGTATTCAGCTGGATACTCAGGGAGTCGCCACGGCCCACCGGCGGTGTATAGCTGTAGTCGCCGGTGTCCAATACGGCGCCACCCACGGAGACCACCGGTATGGTGAGGCTGGTCTCATCCAGCTGGCTGGGAAGCACATCGGTCAGCACGACATCGTAGGCCGGGGCCTGACCGGTGCTGTTGCACGACTCCAGGCGGAACTGCATGGTATCGGTGGCGACATCGACGCTGAGCGGTGTCGCCGAGGTACCCACACGACCCTGGCGGTCGGTCTTGCTCAGGCCATCCATCACCGGCTGCCACAGCGTCAGGCTGGCCTCGCTCTCGAGTCGAGCCGGATCCAACACCGTAGTACCGCTCCCGTCCACGTAGCTCAGCGTGGCGCTGTTGGTCAGCGTGGTGGCAGGCTGCTGCGCAATTCCGGCATCGGGCAGTACCGTTGCAGTGTACTCGATGGTCAGGGTATCGACCGGCGTATCGTCACCACTCGGGGTGTTGGTAATGTCACCGAAATCCCAGGTCAGGGTACCGGTATCGCCGGCTACCGGTTGTGATGCCAGGGTGTAACCGAAGTCGCCACCCGAGCTCTGGGTAATGCCGATCAGGCTGTCGAAGGCCATGCCCTCCGGCAGCACGTCGGAGACGCTGACGCCTGCGGTAGTCCCTTCCGCCAGATTCACTTCCAGCTGATAGATAGCCGAATCGCCGATACGCAGCGTGGCATCACTGGCGGTGCTCGGCGCATCCACGTAGCTGTCGGAAACTACCGATTTCTCCAGGCTGTTGCTGTCGGTGACTTCAATGGTGGCGTTGGCCGGGCCGGCACAGTATTCGTCCGGTTCCGTTGTTGTGGGACAACCGGCGCCGGTCCGCTCATAGCTGCTTTCGCCGTTGAGTGAGGTCCAGTCGACCCAGACCTCGTTTTCAATCGTGGCGGCGGTACTGACCTGCACCTGTGCCTGGTAGGTGATCACCAGTTGACCATCGACCGGCACATCCAGGCTGCCGTCACCGTTGCCCTCGCCCCACACCAGCGGACCGTCCGGGGCGCCTGCCGGTGTAGACACAAACCCGGGAACCGCTGTGCCATTGATGGTGGCAGTGGGTGTGAAGCCACTGTAGAGCGTCAGCTCCGGCGGCAGGGTATCCGACACGTTGACGTCAAATGCCGTGGAACCACCGCTGTTATCCATGGTGACCGCATACTCGATAACGCTGCCGCCGGTGATCGGTGTGGCAAGCGGGGTCGCGGTCTTGCTCACGCTCAGTGCCGACTCGGCCACCTCCATGGCAGCCTCGCTGCTGCCGCCATCAACGGGTACGCCATCGCCATCCACCTGGCTGTAGGTGTAGGAGGCTGTATTGGTGAAGGTATCACCAGCATTGTTGGCCGTGGTGTTGTCCAGCCGAAGCGTAATACCGACCCGGATCTGCTCATTGGCCGGGATATCGATACCGTTCGCTGTATCCTCAATTACCAGGTTCGTGGAACCGCTGGTGTTGACCGGGGTCCAGGAGCCGGAACCCTCGATCTTGTCGATGCTGACCAGGGTCACATCCGCAGCGATCTGCCCGAGATCGTCGAGTAAGCGGACATCATGCAGTGCCGTCGGCAGCGGCTCGGCAGGCACCGTAATCGTATAGGTGAACTCCTCACCGATCGTCGCGTCATCGGGGCTCTCCTTCAGCGGTGCACCCGGTACCGGTGTGATCAGTTCGACCGTATCTATGTTGCTCGGGCCGTAGTGCTGACGCACGCCGCTGACCGTACCGGCCGTCGGCACTGCATCGTTATCAAAGGAGTAGTAGTCGGTTGCCAGTACCGAGTTGGCCAGGGTCAGGCTGGGGCCAAGGTTGTCATCGGCGTTGACGGTATAGGTGATACGCAGGGTATCGTTCGCCGGGATGGTGTAGGCATCGGCCGCACCGGTATCGAAATCCCAGATGGCAGTGCCGGTGGCCGGATCGAAGTCAGGTTGCAGCAGCGGCAGTTCGGTACCGGCAGCTACCAGGGTAATGCTGGTGGTGGTCACGCCACCCTGGCGCAGCCCCACCGGCAGGGTATCCTGCACCACCGGATCGTAGGCGGGTGCCGCACCCGTGTTAGTGACATCCACCGTATAGGTAATGAGTTCACCGGCGCTGATGGCGCTGTCGCCGTCCTCCGGCGCCGCACTTTTGCCGACCGTCAGATGGGGCTGCAGGAGGGTCGCGCTTTCGCCGTCGGTTTGGCTCGCCGTTTCGGTGGCGGTGTTGTAGTCCAGGGTCGCGGTATTGCTCAGCGTGGTGCTGTCGGTCTGGGCAAGGCTGTCATTCAGCACACGGGCTCGGTAGATGATGACAAACTTGTCATTACTGCTGTCGCCGTCCGCTGCATTGACGATATCGCCCAGGGTCCAGGTGACGGTACTCGTACCGCTGGCTGCATCGCCCCCCACGACCGGAGCGGCGATGTCCGCATGACTGAAAGGAGCCACTGCACTATAAGGAGCGGTGGTTTCCCCATTGATGCTCACCACCTCCTCGAACTGGAGCCCCTGAGGCAGTACATCGCTCAGTGTCAGGCCGCTGTGGCTGCCCTCATCGAGCTGGATACGCAGCTCGTAATCGATGAGGTCGCCCACACGCACATCGGTCCCCGCCTCCCAGGTGTCGGTCACACGGCTCTTGGTGAGAGTGGTGCTGTCCAGCGTGTTCAGCGTGGTGGTAGCCGGACCGGTGAAATAGTCGTTGACGTTATTGACGTCCGGAGCGCCGCTGCCGTCACGCTCGAAAGCGTCATCACCATCGATACCGGTCCACTGCACGTTGGCGCTGTTGGTCAGTTCCTGTCCGGCCAGCACGCTGTCCAGCACCAGCACGTCATAGGTCACGGTGAGCGTGCTTCCTTCAGGCACGTCGATGTCCGCTGTGGCGTCGGCCAAACTCCAGGTCAGGGTCTGCGCGGTGGTAATACCGTCGCCGCCATTGGTCGCAGGGTCGGTAATGGTGTTGTCCGTTCCATCCACAGTGGCCGTGCCGGTCTCGTATACCAGGCCAAGGCTAAGGCTGTCTTCAATCAGGAGATCGAAGGCGTCGGAGAAGTTTGTCCCGCCGCTGGCGGTAAAGGTCACGCTGTAGCGCAGGGTATCCCCGGCCTTGGGCGCTGCGTCCGGACTGGTGACGTTGGCCACCTCTTTGGCGATGGCCAGCTCCGGCTCGACGATGGTGAGTGCACCACTGTCGTCGGAAGTGTCGGCGTCCACCGGCATCCCTTCATAGGTATAGGAAGCCGCATTCCTGAAGCTGGTGCCGGCATTGGCATCCGCGTTGTTCGCCACCCTTGCCGTAAGCGTAATGATGGCCTTCTGACCCGCCGGGATGTGCTCGACGGCCAGTTCCACGCTATTCCCGACACTGCTGTCTACCAGAGCAACAGGGTCGCCGTTCAGATCGACTGCAGTCGCACCAACATACTCGAGTGCAGCATGTAACTCATCCGTCACCACCACATTTTCGAACGCCGCGTTGACCGGTTCACCGGGTACTCTGATGGTGTAAATCACCTCTTCACCGATGGTCGCTTCATTCGGCGATACCAACTCCTTGGACAGCGGCTCCACGTTGACCAGATTGGTCATCCATACCTGCGCTGATTCCGTGGAGGTGTAGCTACGGCCATCTGTCGGCAGCGACCAGTACTCCGCCAGCTGAGCTGCATTATTCCATGTCGTTTCACTGGTGAGGTCGGTATGAAAGCCGATGCTGTAGTCGACCGTAACGCATTCGGTCGGAGCGACGGGGGCGCTATCAAGCAGGGTAATCCGCATCTCACCTTCGCGTGCGGGTACCGTCAGGGAGTAATCGGAACCCTCCTGCAACGTGGTGTCGCCGATCTTCACCACCGGAGAGTTCGCTGTCAGATCGGCTTCGTCCAGCTCCCCGGCGAGCAGGTCCGTGATCACCACTCCGTAAGCCGGCGCCAGACCAGCGTTACAGGAAGAGAGCTGAAAGAGCATCTCATCGTTGGCGATGTCGACCTGATAGGGATCGAGTTCGGTACCACTGCCCGTGCGATCGGTGCCCAGATCCACCTTGGTGATGGCGCTCATCTGCGGCTGGCGCACCTCGATCGTCGTGGTCGCCGTCAGGCGGTCGGGATAGACTTCGGGATCACCGCCGGTATATGTGAGCGAGGCGGCGTTGTCGAGCAGGATGGAGGTGTCGTAGCCCACACCCACATCCGGGTCATCAACAACGACCTCCGCAACATAGCGGATCACCAGTTGATCAACGGACGTACCATCAGGCTCGTTGGTTATGTCGCCGAAGTTCCACTCCAGGAGACCGGTGTCGCCCGGCTGCGGTGGCGTTTCGAGGCTGTAAATGAAGTTGGTGCCGCCGTGTTCGATGCTGAAGCTCTCCAGGGCCATCCCTGTCGGCAAGGTATCCTGCACCACGACACTACCCGTCGTGTACTCCTGCAGACTCAGCGTCAGCTCATAGGTAACGGTGTCACCGACCCGTAGCACACGATCGGTAGTGCTTGCCGGCTCCTCTCCATAACTGTCGTCGATAGCCGATTTGCTGATCGAGGTGTTATCGACCGTGTTGATAGGGGAAGCCGTAGCCGGTCCGAAGCAATAATCATCGAGCGCGGTGGTGACCGGGCAACCGTCGCCGCTACGCTCGGCGGTGCTGCCGCCGTCCAGCGAAGTCCAGTCCACGTGGACGCTGTTGGTGATGTCGGTACCGGTAACCGACTCAACTGTCACTCGATAAGTCAGCACCAGCGTTTGATCGGCAGGTATATCGAAACTGCCGTCACCGTTCTCCCCGCCCCAGACCAGATCACCATTGGGCAGCGTGGTCGGTGTGACAACAAAGCCGTCGACATCGACGCCTTCGATCTGTGCGGTGGCGGAGCCGGTAACCAGGGAGACATCGGGCGGGAGGGTATCGACCACACTGGTATCGAACGCGGTGGAGTCGCCGTTGTTGGTGATGGTAACCGCGTATTCGAGTACATCACCGACGGTGGCTGCGTCCGTCGGCTGTTTGTCGGCTGGCGAGAAGAAACTGACCGCCTTTTCGGCCACAAGATCCGGCTCGACGATGGTCATTTCACCGCTGGTATCCCCGCCACCCGGCATGGTGGTGGTGCTGTCGTCGTTGCGACGGTTGTAGGTGTAAGAAGCACTGTTGACGAAACTTAAACCGCTCTGATTGCCTTCCGTATTGAGCAGCTCGAAGGTGATTTCGATCTCCGCCTGGCCACCGGCGGGAACGTCGATACCACTGATCGTATCCTCGAGCACCGGTGCGGTAGCTGTGCCGGTGTTGGTGAGCGTCCAGTCACCTCCGGCGAGCACCTCGGCCCCCACAAATTCCATTTCCACGTTGTCCGGGAGGACGTCCTCGACCCGCACGTCGAAAAGGGACACATCAACCGGGTCCGCCGGCACAGTGATGGCGTAGCTGAACCGCTCACCAATGCTGGCCGTGTCCTGAGTTTTCGCCTTGGACAGAGGACCGGGCGTCTGGATGGTCACGATGGTGGGGTCTTCGTCACCTATCGTAGTGTTGTCGTCCGGATCATCGGGGGCGGCCACACCGTTGAGATAGGGGTCATCGCTGATGGCGACAAAGTCGTCGTCGGTGTTCGCGGGGGTACCCTGATCGGCTGTGAGGCTCGCCTGATTGTGGGCCTCAGTGCCCGTTGTCAGGGTATCGAGCAGGGTGATGTCGAACTCGACAATGAGTTCGCCCAACTCGTCAACATTAAGAGGAGTGCCGGCGGCACCGGTAACCACCAACTCGTTACCGGTCAGGCTGAAAGTGGTGTTCGCAGGGCGCGTCACCATCGAGAAACTCGACAGGTCGAAACGATCGGAATCCAGCGAATCGGTAATGGTGACGCCGTCGATGGTCTGGTCGACGTTGAACAGGCGCAGCTGGTAGCGCAGCGTATCGCCCGGCGCGGCAGTCATGTCCGGACCAGGACCAACGCCTGTATCCCGGTTGACTACGGTTTTCTCGAAGTAGTAGCCGGACAGGCCGGTAGTAACGCTGTAGCTGTCCTGGTGATCGTCAATGCCCGGGGTGCCGTCATTGAGTGTTCTGTCGTACTGTCGGCGGTTACCGAAACTGCTGGCGGCATTGAACCAGCGGGTGGCACCCGCGATGTTGGTGAGCGTTTCGCCATCGGCAGAGGTGTCGGAGTCGAGTTGCGCGGAAAAATTGATTAGCAGATGCTGGCCGGGTGCGATTTGGCCCCCATCCTCCGTCACCGTCAGACTAAGATCGCAGCTATTATAATTGACGAGATAGTCAGTGCCTGCCGTCAATGGTCGTAGCGTATTGCCGCCAGCATCGGTGATCTCTGCCGTGAGTCCGGGAGTGAGAGTAAGCGGGTCATACTCGCACATGCCGGCGCCAGCACCGTTGTCGGGCAAGATGTCGTCAATGGTGACCTCCCAGGCATCCTCACCGCCGATGTTCTGCACATCGATGGTAAAGGGGGCAACAACACCGATATTGAGAGCCGTCGCGGTACTCTCCTTGGTGACCAGCAAATCGGGCTCGGCGATGGTCATGTACTCCGTTACCCCGGACTCGCCAGGAAGCGGATTGAAGTATTCGCCCTCATCCTCGATACCGTTTTCGTTGACATCGATCCAGCGCGCGAACTCCCACGAGGCCGTATTTCTGAACATCGTCCCGGCGGTGTTGGCTGGCGTGTCATCAAGAACGACGGTCAGCTCAATCATCAACTGTGTATAAGCCGGGATGGAGAAGTCCGGAGGAAAACTGAACTCGAGCTGCTGGCCACCGCCGTCGGAGAAGGTGTAGTCCGTACCGGATGTGAGCGGCGAATCCGGCGCCTCCTTCCAATAGACCTTGTGCTCCAGATAGGTCAGATCGGCGCCGATGGCAGCCGTCGACAGGTCATCACGGATGGTGATGGTTCCCAGGGGGTTTGGGGAACCGGTGTCATCAAGCACGCTGCCGGTCGCCGGGTCATAGAAGACCGGAATCGCCATGGTGTAGGTGAAGGGGATACCAACCGTGGCAGTGGGTGCCGGGTTGCTTTTATCGATTTTCTCCACCGGAATGACCAGATTCTGGCAGGAGCTGTCCATGATTTTGCTGGCCGATCCGTTGGTAAACCAGATCTTGTGTTCATGCGTGGAGTTGCACGACATGTTGCCGGTATGAGTGACATTATCGAATATCACCAGGTGCCTGGTGTCGGTTTGGCCAGGCGACGTATAAAAGCTGATGTTACTGATCAGTTCGTTGGGGTCCTGAAAGTTCCTGATGGTGCAATTCGTGTCGATGTTGATCTGGGAAGGAGCAGGGTTGACTACGGTACCGTCAATCACACCCCCGTGAGAGGAACAGTCGTCCGCCTGGGCAGAGGAGGCCGCACCCACCAGAAAGATGAAAAGAAGCAATAGTTGGAGACCAAGCCCAAAACGGCGGGGGGACGCATCAGTCTGCTTGCAAAAACCACCGGCCGCGGCACGCCCGAACGGGCCCCTTTCAAGCAACACGGTGTTGTCCGGACGTGCCGCGAACGCCGAAACGAGATTCTGCGAACACCAACCCCTCATCCCGGAATACATCCCATGCGAAGCTGAAAAGAGCGGCACCACGACGACTGAACAGGGAGTATTTCGGCAGGCGATAGCAAGACGAGAGCGGACACAGCAATCGTGAACACTCGTCTGACCATGTTTCGAATAGTTCCCTGCAAGCGTGTGGACAATTCCTGGCTCTTTTTGTTGTTAGTTTTTCGGGGTGATTGTGCGTCTTAAAAGCAGTCAAAAACGTGAACAGCTACGCACCTGCAGGCGTTGCTCGACCAGATGGGCGTTCTCGCAGGCAAACCGGTGAAGTTCGTCACCAGGCCATGAACGGATTGCGTTCGATCGCGCCTGGCTGTTCGGTGTCCCGCACGCCCGCCCGAGGTGAAAAAGACAAACCCCGGGTCCGGTAAAAAGGCCAAGTGAAGGCGGAAAAAAACATCCATGATCGTGCAGGGCGAAAGTCTCCGGGGCCGGATCGGCCCGGAGATCGTGGCAGTACATTCAGCTCGCCGGCAGGAAGTCGATGGGATACAGAATGGTCACTGCCGGTACACCCTCTTTCGGGCCGAAGTTGAACCGGCCGACACGCGCGACGATCTGTGCAACGAGTTCTTTCGAGCCCAGGTCGCTGGATTCGGACCTGACTGCGGAGACCGTGCCATCCGGTTCGATCGTCATCCGCAGTACGAGTTTGCCCTGTAGGGTCGGGTCCTTGCGAAGTTCCTTGTTGTAGATGCGGTAGAGTGTCGCCTTGTAACGGTCAAACACGATCTGGATCTCTTCGTCCGTACGTGATGGCCCCGGCCCATCACTCAGCGGACGATCGGCACCGTCTTTCATATCGGTACCGATTGCACTGTCGACTCGCGAGAAGGCCACCCCGGTTACACCGGCTTCGCCACCACCACCCACGTCTCGACTGAGCGCTGCGGAATCGATTCCGCCGCTACCGCTCTTCGCTGCTGACGTGACAATGGAGCGCTGGGTCTGGCCGCCCTCGGCCTTCTTCCCGACGTCATTGACCCTGGCGTCGGCACCCAGCTCCGCATCGGGTGCGTTGTCGATCAGATCCGCAAAGCTGTTCTTGAAAGCCAGCACACCGGAACTCTCCGCCGTCTTGCGTGCCTTTTGCTTTTCGGCCGGAGTGGGTTTGGGCTCCTTCTTTTCCTTCTTTTCTGTCTTCTCCTTCTCGGTATCGGGCTCCTTTTTCTCTTCCTTTTTCGGAGGCGGAGGTGGGGGCTCGGATTTTTTCACCAGCTTGGCGAGACGCTCGGGGATCTCTACCGGTTCTTCCGGATCCGGCATCGGGAGCGTCCAGTAATGCGTGGTATAGCCAAACAGAAAGCTGACAAGCAGCGTTAGCAGCAGGACCTTTCGAAAGCGGCGTTCGTCTTCACCCTGTTTCGACCAGGGCATGGCGGTGGGGCGGTAAGGAAGTGCACTCTCTTCCCGCTCGATGACGAATTCATCGAGTCGCAGCCGTTCCTTTTCCTTCAGTTCCTTCAGCTCTTCACTTAGTGTTTCGAGCTTCCATGACTGCTCTTCGATGCCCTGCTCGACCTTTTTTCGGCTCTGCTCGAGGCCTTCGATGCTCTGGCTGAATGCGGCGACGCTCCGCCGGGCACGGTCCAGTTGCCCGTCGGCATCCGGTACACTCTCTCCCCAGAAAAGGTCATCGGCCCCCAGTTCATGCAGTCGGTCCAGTGAGCTGCAGACAGTCGCCAGCAGTTCATAGCGCTCTTTTTGCGGGGCAACGCTTTCGAATTCGGTTTCTATGGCACGCAATCGTTTCTGCAAGACAGAAAGGTTCGTCTCCGTCTCGGCGATCAACGCGTAGAGGTCTTGTTCTTCTTGTGATTTGGCTGTATTCACGCGATTCAACTAGCTTTGTGATGCTTTTTGATTCACTGCCAGCGAAATTCTGCTGTATCCGGCGCTGGTGCAGGTCGACATCAATTTTTTAAGAATTTTGAAAGGGATGCCCTTGTCCGCAAGGATGGTCACTTCCTTGCTCTTCGCCACAGCCGCTGTGTTGAGTCCGACGGTATTCTCCTGGATGCGCTTTAATTTCTCTTCGATGGCCTCGACGCTACTCCCCTTCACTTTCATTACGTCGGCTGTCTCGATCAAGGGCTCCCCCTGCACCATCACGTGTTCAGCACTCACAAGCATGATGACCGTCTGGCGCGGTTTTGATTCCACCACCGAATCGGGCAAAGCAATTTCCTTTGGCGGCTCGAGCACTTCGGTGCTCGACTGATTCACCAACAGGAAGAAAACCAGGATAGTGAACACGTCCATCAAAGACGTCAGATTGAGAGCACTGTTTTTGCTGCGCTTTTTCGCGCGCGACATCCGCTTCATCCGGCGGGTATTTTTCATGGTGCATCCCCTATCGAAATCTCCGGAAAAAGAACCAGCTTCTGTATCTCTTCCTCGTCCTCTTCCGTGATTTCGGCAACCTTCACCGCGTCCATCACATGGATCATGTCCTCATAGGGAATGTCGGGCTCAACCAGGACGATGGCGTCTTCCTTGTCTTCATACTTCGCCTTCAGCTTCATCAGAAATTCCGAAAGCTTCTCGATATCATGGGCGCCGTCCACCTTGGGGATGGAGAGAGTGACGCTTTTGCCATCACCGATCTCGATCGCGTTTTCCCTCACAATCACCTCGATCGTCACCAGCGGCTTATCGACCTCCCCACCGCCGGCAGACTCCGGCATATTCAATTCCTGAATCGTGATACGCGAGAAAACCGCCGTGATCAGAAGGAATGGGATTAACACCACCATCAGGTTGAGGAAGGTGGTGACGTCCAGCTCGGGCGTCTCTTTTTTTCGCCTGTAGTGGTGTCTGCGACCCATAGTCAGCCTGCCGCCGCCGGAGCCGGTTCCGCCTTCGCGGTACTCGCCTGATATTTGCGCGGAGCGGTACCCGAGATGACGTTGAGGGTTTTGACCGACGCCATTTCCAGACTGTCGACGATTTCTCCCGTGCGGGAATTGAGATAGGCGTGGATCACCAGGAGCGGTATTGCCACCATCAGACCGAACGCCGTCGTATTCATCGCCACCGAGATACTCGCGGAGAGCAGGTCGGCCTTTTCCGCGGGATTGGCATTTGCCACCGCGTTGAAAGCCGAGATCAAGCCCATGATGGTCCCCAACAGCCCCAACAGTGTTGCGATATTGGCAAACAGTGCGATGTAGCCTGTGCGCTTTTCGAGCTGCGGGATGATTTCCATCATTCCCTCTTCCATCGCGATCTCGATGTCCTCACGGCGCCGCACGGAACCTTGGCGCGCAAGCCCGAGTGCGAGCATCTGACTGACGGTGGAATCGTTGTCACTGGTCATCTCGCGCGCGGTTGCGAAATCGCCCTCGGAGATCACCGGCTCAAGGCGGTTCCACATACTGCGGTTCTTGACCCTCACCAGGCTCAGCGTGATGAAACGCTCAATGGCGATCCCCGCACCGATAGCGCCGACAAACAGAATCGGGAACATGAATTTGCCCCCGTTCTGAATGAACTCTACAAGTGTCTCGATCAAACCCATGTCCTCGTCCTCATCGTTGTAGTCACCTCATGTTTGTTGGGTACGCAGTCACTCTTGACTGCTCGTTTCATAAAAATCCAGTTGCCGCATGAAGACCTCCTTGTCCACCGGGCCCATGCCATCGTTCATCAGATTTGAGGAGAGGCCGGACTCCACGCCAATCTCCGAACTTTTCCAGGGCACGATGTAGAGGGACTTGGGCGCCTCGTCATTGCCAACGACGGAGATCCCTGACAACTCCTTCGCTTCATCTTCCGCCGCCGCAAACGCCGGCAACACGAGACACATCACCAGACAGCTCATTCGGACACGCATACCTAGTCCCCCACTCGCCTTTTCAGATCCACGATCCAGAGCTCCACATCCTCATCTCCCGGCACAGCTTCGGCATAGGCCTGATAATGCTCGAGAGCACACTCCGGATCGTTCATGTACAGGTCACACAGAATGCCCAGATTTTTTCGCGCCGGCTGGAAGTCCGGATACGCTTGCAACGCCTTTCGATAGAAGTTCCTGGCTTCCGGGAAACGGCCCACCTTGCGAAGCAGAAGAGCGTATTCATTATTTGTCACCGGATGGGACGGGTTGATCTCCAGCGCGCGCTGAAACCTTTCTTCAGCCAACTCGAGCTGTTCCAGCCTGACATGGGCTATGGCCAGATTGACCTGCGGCGCAATCGCCTCGGGAGCGCGCTCGATCACACTCTCCAGAAGTTGGATACCCTTTTCGTATTGCCCGTCGTCCAGAAATGTAAGTGCCGCCCTGAAATCGGAACGGGCGCGTGAATCGATCGAAGCGTGGTCCTTGACTGTGATCGTATCGCTCTGCTCTTCAGGTTTGGTTTCATTGACGGCTGGTTCCGGAGTCACACCGGCGCAGCCGACGAAAAAGATGCTGTAAAGAAGAAGAATCAGCGTAATCCGCTGTCGGGATACGCCCGCATTGCGGTGCGCCCTCTCCTGCAAAGCAGGCCGTGTCCATGCTCGCTTTGTTCCGAGGAGCTTACGCATCAGGCCCACCCTCTATCTCACTGTCTCCGGCTTCGGCGGGCTGTTCGCCCTCGGCCATCTCCCCGGATTCAGGCACAGCGCCCGGCAGGGTATAACGGAAAGATTCCAGACGCGGTATGAAGCCGGTGCTTTCCTCGGCCTTGGCGTAACGCACCGGCACGAGCGAAGCGAGCTTGTGGATGCTCTTGTCGATCCATTCGTTGTAAATGCCGATGCCCATCAGCTCGAGATTCTTTTCGTGCACGGAAATGGCCTTGTTTTCGAACGGGTAGGCCTGATCCTCGATAGCGAGTTCGTACTGCTCCCGCTCCAGTGCACTGAGCTCTTGTGGCCGCTCGGATTCGATAAGTGCCCGCGCAAAGTCGTAATAGATTTCCGCCATATAGAAGGTGGCGGCAGCGGTGGTCTCTCCCACCTCGTAATCCGTCAGTTTTGCAAATTGGTCGATCGCCGCTTTCATCGACTTTTGCTTGGCCTTCATGTTTTTTTCGATCGGCTTGATGATCCTGATCTTGGAGAACCTCGAGTAGAACGGCTCCGCCAGCACCAGGGCCGAAGTGGCGGCCAGATAACGCGTGCGGTCCGTTCGCTCCGAGTCCGCGGCCGCATCGATCGCAACGATAGCCTTCAGCTCCGAAAGATACAGATCGTTTTCTGAACGCTCCTTGTAGATCGTCGCAATCTTGAACCGGGTCTCCAGTGCCAGCTCGACCGGACGGAGGAAGTATTCGACGTAGCGCCGGTATACCTGCAGGGTACGGTCCGTGTCACCGGCTTCTTCGTACAGCTCTGCTGCCAGCATCAAGGCGCCGCGGCGCACCTCGTCATCACTGGATTCGGTCTCGACCCGCTCATACTCCGCTGCCGCCAGCGACAACTGGCCCGCTTCCTTGTAGACGTACGCCAGTTTGTTGGTAACCTCCGGCTGCAGTTCATGTTCGGGATACCGCTTTCTGAAGTCGACCAGTACGTCACCGGCAGCCGTCCAGTCTTCCAGCGTAATGAGCGCAACCGAGGCCTCGTACTCGGCGGTAGGACGAATTTTGGAGGTGGGCGCCGCTACCGCAATCCGCAGGAAATGACTGGCGGCGGTTCGATACTCTTCGAGGGTATTGGCCTGTTCGCCCTGTTTGTAGATAGACGCCGCAAGATTATCGACAAACCCCGAACGTGACTTGTCCTCCCCTTCCGTCAGTCGCAGAACAGCAGAGTAGGCTTCCTCGGCATCGATGTAGTTGTTGAGGTCGAACGATGCGTGAGCAACGGCTATCCAGGCCGAGCGCAGGACCGGCTGATCCGCCTGCGGGTAATCGGCAATGAGTTTGCGCCCTGCACCAACGGCACCTTCGAAATCCTTCATCTCATAGAGATCATCTGCCGCCGCGCCCAGGACAACCGATGCCTTTTCATGCCGGGGGAAGATATCGACAAACCTCAGGGAGCTGCGCACCGTATCCCGCTTTACCCGCCCGCGCTGTGCCTGCGGGACGACCTTGAGGTGCTGGCGATAGGCGTAGACTGCCGCATAGCCTGCTTCCGAAGCCTTTTCGTGTTCCGGATAGTCATAGGCGGTCCGCTCATACTCCAGTGCGGCATCACCATACGACTCGTTTTCGAGCAGCAGGTCGGCCAACTGGTAGCTGATGACGGGTGACTCCTCATCTTTCGGGAAAGAGCTCAGGAATTCGCGGTACCAGAGTAGCCCATCGCTATAATTGGCTGCCTTCTCCTTGACGAAACGTTTGTCCTGATAGAGCGCGTGGTAGTGGTTCGCCAAATCCTTGAGATTGGTCTTGAGATACCCGACTACCTTGGGTTGGTTGGCCATCTCGTAATGCTGCCAATATTCGGCGTCAAGCCCATAGACCCGGGCAAACTCCTTTTTGGCTTCCACAACCAGTTTCGGGAATCCACCTTCTTTGTAAATCTCCGTCACCCGCATATGAAAATGGGGCGATTTCCTGTGCAGTGGGTTCAGCTCGACAAAGGCCTTGTAGGCAGATGCGGCATCGCTGTAGCGGCGCTTGGTCAGATAGTGTTCGCCAAGATGGCTATACACTTCGGCCTCGTAGGGTCGGTGCCCGAACCTGTCGAAATAGTCGGTAACCGAGGCGGCCCCGCCCTGGTTTGAAAAGCTGAGACTAATTACGCGAAAGGTATCATCGATGCGCTTCTTTTCGGTTTTGTTACTGGTCTGCTCGAAGTCGTACCCCACAGAAACCTTGTAATCGAGGCCAGCGATGAACTTGTGCAGCGCATCTTCGTAGAGTTCCTGCTTGTAAAACACCCAGCCGAGTTTGTCCAGAGCCAGCTCGTAATAGGAGGAGCTCACACCCATGTCGACAATGGCCTGGTAGGCGTCTTCTGCATCGAGAAACCGGCTTCGGGTGAAGAAATACTCGGCTCTTCTGAACTGCACCTCATCCATGTACCGTGATCGCGGATATTCGGTGATGATCCGGTTCATCACCTGCATGGCATCTTCGACCTTGCCCAGCTCTTCGTAGGCCCGCGACATCTGATAAAGCACTTGGTCGTTTCGCTGGTAGAGCGGATATTTGGCAAGCAGCTGCTTGTAGAGCTCTATGGCCTCCAGAGCACCGGCCCTTTCCAGATCGGCATCCACTCCGCCAGGCAACTTGGCAGCGGGTGCGGTGTTCATGGTGGCCATCGGAGTCGCCGCCGTCGCACGCTTCTCGAACTCCCGCTCCGATTCCTGCGCCCCTGGAGTCGCGGTCAAACCAGCGGCTTCACCACCGCTGTTTTTCTCCTTGGATACCTGCTGAACAGGTGCGACCTGCTCGCGTTCAGGGGGGGCCATTTCCGAAGCGCCCTGGATGTAGCCATACTCTTTCTCTACCTTGAGGTCGGCCAGACGACGAATCGCTTCGGGCGTCATGCCCGACTCCGGTGTTTCTTCCAGAAAATGCTGATAGCTCGCCATTGCCTTTTCCAGGCCGCCCTCAATCGTCTCTTCCCGAATCTCGATCTCCACATCGCGCAATTGCGCCAATGTGGCTCCGCCGTTTGACGCGCAAGATGCAAGCGCCGGCACGCAGATCACAAGGAGGTGAAGCGGTTTCATTTCGCGCCGCTCGTTCCGGGCGACTCCTCTGGAGCCTCCCCACCCTCTTCGAGCCGCTCTTCCGCCTCGCTCGACGCACGCGCCCTGGCAGCCTCCTCCAGCGCTTTGGCTTCCTTGTCCGCCTGGGCTTTGGTTGCACGGTCATAGCTGTCTGCCATGGCGAATCGTGCCTTGATCTGGAATTCCTCAAGACGCGTGCGGCGCCTTTCGAGTTCGTTTACCGCCATGGTCTCGAGCATGTGCCCCTGTCTGGCCATGAGGTTCTGGACCGGTTGCAGGGTGTTGCGCACGCGAGTTCTCTGCTGACGAATGGCGGTCTCATAACCCTGGTAACTCTGCGTTGCCGCCTGGCGCGTGCGGACGAACGAGTCGTACTGGCTTTGCAGCTCCTCCACGATCCCGTCCAACTCACGCAGGTGTTTGTGGGCCTCGGTGAGGCGCTGATCGTATTCGGTGTGAATTCGCCAATGGATGATGCCCTTGAGACGCCGGATGCGATGCCGCATCTCTTCACTTGCCCGCGTATGCTTCAGCTGTTTTTCGATGATCGAGATGCGTTCCGAGATCACACGCTCTTCGGCGGTAGCCAGAAACTCGGGGCGCGGTGAAATGAGCATCGCCTGGAGCCGTTCATCCAGACGATCGCGCTGCTCCATCCGTAGCCGCATGCGTGAATCGAGGCGCCTGAACTGTGCATCGATATCAGGTAGCAGAGGCTCGTAGTAGGCACGCCGTACGGCGATCAGATCTTCGTAGGCTTCGAGGTCTTTCTCCCACACCACGAGACGCTTGCGCAGCTCCTCCAGGTCCAGGTAGTTCTTCAGCGACGCCTGGAAGTCGTGCGATGCCATCAACTGCATCAGGTAATAAGTTTCGGGGGCTTCCGGCAGGCTTCGCAGCTTTACCATCCAGTTCTTGTCCTGCTTCAGCTCCTCGCGAACCAGTGCCTCCAGAAACTTTCCCTCCCGAATGCTTTTAATGGAACGGTCAAGCTTGTCGATCTCGCCCCCGAACGCCTCCAGCGCACTGCCGTATCCCAATGCCGCCTTGCCGTAGACACCCAGCTTTCCATAGGCGTACGGCACGGCCAGCAAGGCCTCTTGCACCGACTCGTCGGTCACATTCCTTTTCGCGAGAATGCTCCACGGTACGAGCGCACGTTCATAGCGTCGGGCTGACGCGTCGGCCCAGCCGGAGCCGAGCAGAGCCCGGCCCGAGAACGGTCCTTGTAAACGCACCCGCTCGAGAAATTGCTTGGCCGCTACCGGTTCTTCGTCGTCGAGCAGCTTGCTGCCAAGCACCAGGTTGGCCTTGTCCCTGATCGCCAGGGTACCGCGTTGCGTACCGCGCACTTGTCCGGCCTGATCGAGCGCACGAGTGCCCGCTGCCTGCTCGCCGTCCTGAAGGAGGGCGATGCCGCGGTTGTAGGCGGCGAACCCGGCATAGCCATCGGCACGCTCCAATGGCTCCAGGATCTCCGCAGCCTCGGCAAAGCGTCCGGTGGCCATGTAGACCTGGGCGCGGAGAAACGCCAGGTCGTCCCATATGCGATCGGGGACCCGTCCCCGGATCCGTTCCAGGGCGTGCAAGGCATTTAGCGGCTGGTCCTTCTGGAAGTAGATGCGGGCGAGTCGGTAGGCGGCCTCATTACGGATGGCCTCATCGACATTGCCCTCAAGCACGGCTTCGACGGCACGACCGGCACGCAGGTGCATGCGGTAGGAGAGCTCGAAATCGCCAACCGAGAACTCGGCCTGATTGACGTGAAAGTAAAAACTGTCCAGGTCCGGATCATCGAGTCCGTAGTGCTGGCCAAGCTCTGCATCCAGACGCGCGATAGCATCGAAGTATTCCCCCTGCCCGGCATAATAGAGGGCCTCCCCGAAAAAGAGGTCTTTCAACTCACCCGAGGGGGAATCGGCCGCAACAGAAGACGTCATGAAGCCGATCCCAAGCAGGCACACGATCCGGCTCAACATGCTCTACCAATCTTTCTTGCTGATGCTTTTGGTGTTCACGTCCGGCCCGGCCAGGACAAGCTCGACCAGCTTCGGGCCGACGCCCTTTTCGATGGTGAAATCGGCCGTGTCGCGATACTCACTACCGCCGGGTGACTTGCCGATCATGGTGACCTGCAGGTCGTGTTCGCCTGTTCTGACATTCGCGGTGTGAAGACGCTGCACTCCGCCTTGCCGCAGCGCCTCGAGTTCCTTGAACGTATAGAGGTGGTTAGCGACTACCTTGCCGTTGATCCGGATTTCCACGGAATCGAGCCGGAAGTTGTCACCCTCGGCGAGTGCCACGAACAGGGACAACTGGGTGTTGGACGGATACAGCAGCTTCTCTTCGAGCCCGCTCAATGCAGCCGCGATCCCGAGTGCCTCGGACTTGATCTCCTGCACCTTTTCATCCAGTCCCTTGATCTGCTCCCTGGACACTTCCTCAGCCACCACGGCACCGGGCAGGTATCCAATCAACACGCATATGATCGCGGTCCCACAGAACTTCCACATATGAGAGTCTCTTCCTGCTGTTTCTTTTTGGTTAGGGCCACTGTACCGGGACGGCCGGTTGGAATTCCTTCGACTCAACCGCGTTTCCTGTAATTCTTTCGCGGCCTTCCATATCACCTAAGGTGCTGATAGTAATAGAGTATTTTGTGGTTAGGCAACGAAGGGAGTTAGGTGATATCTAAACTTGAGGCGTCTGTCACAAAAAGAGCCTTCAGGATGACACCTGAGGAACAAATGGGTGAGGACCAAAAAAACGGTCGGGGAAGACGTTAGGAAGAGGGATGGTTGGAACAGGACGATGTCCTGTTTCCGGGCTTCCGGGGATCAAAACTGCCGGGTACGCAGCATGACCAGAGTGCAACCGCGAATGCACTCGGCTCCCTGCCCGGCAAGGCGCTCCTCAAGCACATCGGATTCTGTTCCCGGATTGAAGATCACCCGTGCAGGAGCCAGCGTCGCTATCGCGTCGATCATCGGCGCAGTTCGCTGTGGACCCACGTAGAGCGTTAGTGTATGCACCGGTCTGTCGATGTCCCTCACATCATGCACGACCGGTACGCCGCCGATCGTCTCAATCTTGGGATGCACGGGTATGACCTGGTAACCCGCCTCCATCAGCATGTGCTGGGCCTGGTTCGAATACCGATCCATCTTCGGACTTGCGCCGAGGATAACCACCCGGTGTTCGGCAGGACTGGCGGGCAGAGGGGTCGCTGGCTGGTTCACGTGCAGCTCCGATTTAGAATAGAAGGGCGAATCCACAGCCTTGGCAAGCGGGGATTTTAAACCACGGGGAACACGGGGACCACGGGGAGAAAAAACCAAACAACCTGTTTACCCCGTGGTCCCCGTGTACCCCGTGGTTACCAGCTCTTATTGATTCGGGCCTGATCAGCAGGGGGTACGGCTCGCGAAGAACGGGGCTGAGGGCCCCGTTCTTCCGCTGCGCAACGAGTGCCTTTCGCTTACGGCCGGAAGACAAAGTTCAGCTGAAGGGAATCGATGTTGTCACGGACCACATACTCCCCGCGAACCTCGAGTTCCGTGGTCACATCGTAACCGAGGCCGACGCCAAACATCAGTCCGTCGTCGTCGCCAAAGTCGAGACCGAGCCGACCAAGAGCCGAAAGCTGCGGGCCGAGCGCGTAATCGGCTACGCCGGTAGCCCAAAGGCCGGCAGCATCAGTAGAGCCGCAGAGTTCACCTGCAAAAGACGGCACACAGTAATCGAAATCACCGCTATCCATGTAGCCCACCTCGATTGCAGTGCTGGCCTGGCCGAGACTGGCGGCGAGCGGGAAGCCGGCGAATACCTGAAAGCCGGTGGCATCGTCAAAGCCGCTCAGTGAATTATTGCCAAAACCGCCGCCCAGGTAGAAGCCATCGCTATAGCCTTGCGCGGAAGCGCCTCCTGCAGCCGTTGCTGCGACGAACCCGACAACCATCAATAGCTTGCGCATCTGTTTCATTCCCTCGTTGATTTTTATTAGTCGACAGCCCGATCTCAGGGCATCCCGGCGCAACTCTAACAAATTTCATTGGTCACCACTTTTCTGCCGCGAATCACAAATCACCCCGTAAGTTGTCGTTTTTATTGGGAAATTCAGGCTGCAAAGCGGTCCCGGACCGTGACTCCGGAGGCCGGAATTTTGTCGGGTTTGTGATGCAAATCACATGCCGGGGCTCGATGCGGCTGCGGAAGAGTTGAACGGTGGGATTGAGATAGCAGATGAGCCGGTTACGGTAGGGGTTTGTCCGGATGAGATTCGGCGGGGACCGGTTACCGGAAGCGAAAGGTTAGTCGCCCCTGAAGGCCTGCACCGAAGCCCGCAATGCAGCCACTTCTTTTCGAAGTTCGGCCACCTCCTGCTCCAGAGTGGCGATACGCTCGTCCGTCGTGTTACCCGGTATCGAGGCTTGCTCCACTGCAGGGAATACGCCGAACAGATGGGTGTAACGTCGCTCTCGCTGACCGGCCCGGGGCGGCAGTTCTCTCACAAAAGGCCCGTCGTCGCGGCTGGCCAGTTCCTGCAACTGATTTTCGATCGCCTCCAGTGAATCGAAATCGGCCATCCGGGCGGTACGCGTGCGCAGCTCGCCGACCGTTTGGGGGCTGCGCAGCATAAGCACGTTGAGCACCGCCAGGTCCCGCCTGCCGAACTGGCGCTTTTCAAAAAGCGAACCCGACAGACGGTGGGCGTACTTCGGCACCCGGCTGCCGGCACCCCCGGTCTCGCGCACCAGATAACGGCCTATCAATGCATCCAGGGCCTCGACCACTTCGCTCTCGCTCAATGCCATCACCGGATCGCGATTGGACTTCTGGTTGCAGGCAGCGACCAGCGCATTGAGCGACAAGGGATAATTATCGGGAGTGGTCAGCTCCTTCTCCACCAGCGAACCGAGGACGCGCACCTCTACCGGGTTGAGTTCGAAAGGCATGTCGGCAGCTCCGGATTGGTTGGGGGATGATTCAGTCCTGCACCACTAAATAGGCGTTCCGATCCGGATCCTTCCCACGCTGTCGGTCGGCCTTCAGGCCAACAGCCTGGCCTGTCGAGGGCTGAGAAGCGTCGGGCTGAAGCCCCGACCTACATGGAGATGGACACCATTTCGGAACAGCTATTTAGCGAAGCGGATGCAGCAACAGGGAATCCTCTTTCATCTGCGGCGGCTTCGGCAGCCCCATCAGGTGCAACACCGAAGGGGCGATATTACCCAGACCGCCGGACGTGGAGAGCCGCCAATCGACACTGTCGATGACCAGTACCGGCACCGGATACTCGGTATGCTGGGTGTGAGGGGCATCAGTACCCGGGTCCACCAACTGTTCGCAGTTACCGTGATCGGCAGTCACAATAACCGAGTAATCACAGGCCACAGCGGCATCAAGAACGCGGCCCACCTGTTCGTCGAGCACCTCGACGGCACGAATCACCGCCTCGCGAATGGCGGAGTGCGCCACCATGTCGCCATTGGCGAAGTTGACGACGATAAAGGCGTAGCGATCGCTATGCAGGGCCTCCACCAAGCAGTCGGCGATTTCCACTGCGCTCATCTCCGGCTTCAGGTCATAGGTCGCCACCTTCGCAGAGGGGATGATTTTATGCTCTTCGCCCGAGACGGGCTCCGAGCGCCCGCCATTGAAAAAGTAGGTGACGTGCGCGGCCTTTTCGGTTTCCGCGCAGTGGAACTGCTTGAGCCCGGCCTCGCTGATCACCTTGCTCAAGGTGGTGGCGGGACGTTCCGGAACGAAGGCAAACGGCAACCCGTAGCGCTTATCGTACTCCATCATGCAGGCAACCGGGATCGGATGGTAATCGCCTCGTTCGAAGCCGTCGAACCTGGCCATCGCCAGGGCGGCAACGATCTGCCGCGGCCGATCCTTGCGGAAGTTGAAACTGATTGCATGGTCTCCGGCTTCGATGGGCACGGCCGGGGGCAGTACCGTGGGAGGAATGAACTCGTCGGTCTGTCCCTCTGCATAGGCCTGTTCGATCGCGTCCCGGGCGGAGTCCGCGGTAGCCCCCTCGTTGTGCACCATGGCCCGCCACGCCCGCTCGATGCGTTCCCAGTTCTTGTCCCTGTCCATGGCCCAGTACCGGCCAATGACGGTGGCTATCGCACCGCCCGCCTTGGCGAGCGCGGCCTCGACGTCGGTTACACAACTCCGCGCTGCCTTGGGCGGTGTATCACGTCCGTCGGTAAACATGTGCAGCAGCGGCCGCGCGCCGCGACGCTCGCACAACTCGATCAAGGCCAGCAGATGACGCACGTGGCTGTGCACACCGCCTGCCGATACCAGTCCGAAAAGGTGCAGCGGCCGTCCCGAAGCGGCGGCGGCATCCGCCGCTTCGACGAGCGCGGGTTTTTCAAAAAAGCTGCCGTCGCCAATGGCATCGTTGATGAGCACCAGATCCTGACGAACGACCGTGCCACATCCGAGCGTGGTGTGTCCCACCTCCGAGTTGCCCATCTGACCGTCCGGCAGTCCTACGGCAAGCCCCGATGCCTGAATGACATTGTGCGGATAACGCGAAAAATAGCTGTCGAGGCGGGGCGTATCGGCCTCCGCCACCGCATTGTTGACCTTACTGGGGTTGACACCGAATCCGTCCAGTATCACCAGAACAACCGGTCGGCGGGGTGCTCCATGGTCCTGTTGCATGACCGCTCCTGTCCTTTTCACCGTTGAGTGGCGGGCGAAAGGTGCGTTCGAAGCACCCGGCCCTCGCTCCTTCGCTCGAAATCCCGTTCCGGTCCGGACCCGACTGCGGCTTACTGACTCCGCACGGTCTCAAAGCGGAACGGCGCAGCGATCAGTCCGTCGTCGGACTGAATCATCACTGTGGCCTCCCAGGCCATACGGTCACGAATGCAAATCGGCAGGACACCGATTCCGCGGAAACCTCCGCCTTCGCCTTCGGTACGGGTCAGATGGTAGCGGTTGAAGCCCATGTTCATATCGACACCGGCGAAGTCCACTTCCACCGACTCTGCCTGAATATCCTCGATCTGAACCTCGATGCGAATCTCTTCCATCACCGGAATCGGCCGAGGTGTCAGTGACAACTTCACCTCACCACCACCCGGAACCCGGGAGCTACAGGCAGTTTCGGTCAGATCGCAGGCGGGATCCAGCGGGACATTGACCTGTGCAGTCGGGCTTAGCAGTGGAGCGTAGTGATTCACCAGCAGCGCAATCCCCACCCCTGCTGCAAGCAAGACGCCGATGCCCAACCATCGGCCGGCAGGGCCGACACCACGGTGACCGGCAGCAGCCGTTTTCATGGCAATTTCTCCTCGCTGGGATAGCGGCGGCGGCCGATCCCGGCCCGGTAGGGGGGCAGGCAAGCGGCGCTATCGTATTCAGTAGTCACAAGATTCCCCTTCGAATCCGGTGATTGTATCACCGGCACATCACCGATTCAGACCGGCAATGCGATCGCCTCCGGCAGATTGACTTCCATTGCGATGGGCAGGTGGTCCGAAAACGCGTGCGTCAATACGTGACAGCGATTCACCTCGATGCCCGGAGTGACCAGGATGTGGTCGATGCTTCGATTGGGACGCCAGCTGGGGAAGGTGTGCAGAGCCTCTTCCGGCTCGCGAAGATTCGTGGTGCAGAACAGCTGTTTCATTTCCGGGCTGTTGGGCGCCGTGTTCATGTCACCCATCACGATGACGTGTTCGTGGCGGTTGACGAGGTCACAGATATACTCCAGCTGGCGATCGCGGGCCCGCCTTCCCAGGGCCAAATGGATGAGCATGACCATCAGCGGATTGTCGGCATTGCCGAAACGGGCCACCAGCCCGCCGCGACCGGGGATCACACCGGGTAGCTTGTGTTGCACCACCTCGGTCGGCCGGTAGCGGGTCAACAGGCCATTGCCATGCTGAGCCAGCGGGCCGAGATCCCGATTGAGCTGGTGATACCAGAAAGGAAATCCGGCGCGATCCGCCAGGTACTTGGTCAGATCAATAAACCCGGTGCGGTGCGAGCCGGCATCCAGCTCCTGCAGTGCGACGATGTCGTAGTCACGCAGAAACCGGGCAATCCGGTCCAGGGTATCGAAACGGGTGGCCGCAGGCAGCAGATGACGCCAGCTTCGCGTCACGTAATGGTGGGGTCGGATGCTGGCGATGCCGACCTGGATGTTGTAGCTCAGCAAGCGCAGCTTGCGTGTTGACTTCACCTCGGTCGGTGGAGAGAGCTCGAGACTCTCCATCACGCAACCCCCGTGGCCAACTTGTTCTTTTCCATAACTTTCACCTATGCCGGACAGACCATCTCACCCAGTTTCTGGGTCAACTTCAGATTTTCCCGATAATCGACCGGGCAATCTATGATGGTCACCGCATCATCAGCAAGTGCCTTTTCGAGGGTGGGCAGCAGGTCCGACACGCGCTCGATCCGATAACCCTTGGCTCCGAACGACTCGGCGAGTTTGATGAAGTCGGGATTGGTGAAGTCCACATGGGACGGGCGCCCGAACTGGTTTAGCTGTTTCCATTTAATCAAACCGTAGCCGTCGTCGTTCCATATCAAGACGACCAGCGGCAATTTCAGGCGAACCGCGGTCTCCAGCTCCTGGATGTTCATCAGGATCCCGGCATCGCCGGTCACCGCGACGATCTTGCGATCGGGAAAGGCGAGTTTGGCGGCAATGGCCCCCGGCAAGGCGATCCCCATGGCCGCAAAGCCGTTTGAAATCAGGCAGGTATTGGGCACTTCGCAACGGAACATGCGTGCCATCCACATCTTGTGGGCACCCACATCGCAGATGGCGATATCCTTCAGGTCCATCGCGGTGCGGAGATCCCAGATGATCTTCTGCGGCTTCACCGGAAACTCATCGTCGTCCTTGCAGGCATCCATCTCCTCCACAAGGGCATCACGCAAAGCTCGCAGGCTACGACCCTGATGGGGGGTAGCGAGTGCAGCGATACGCAGCAGGGAGTGCTTGATATCCCCGACCACCCCGACCTCGACCGGATAGTGTGCATCCACTTCCGCCGGGGTCGTATCGACGTGGATGATGGTGCGATCGCGGCTCGGATGCCAGAGGTGCGGGTGATATTCAACCAGGTCGTAGCCGATGCAGATGATGACATCGGCCTGATCGAATCCGCATGAGACATAATCCCGCGACTGCAGACCCACGCTGCCCAGGGCGAGCGGATTGCGGGCAAACGGCACCACTCCCTTGGCCATGAAGGTATTGGCGACCGGGATATTGAGGCGCTCCGACAGGTCCGCAAGTTGCTTCCAGGCCTTGGCCCGGACCACACCGTTGCCGGCCAGGATGATGGGCTGCCTGGCATCGGAGATGAGCTGTGACGCCCGTTCTACCCGATCCACTGCAGGTTCCGGCAGGGAGGGGTTTTTGACCATCAGGGGCCGATCGTCCTCCACCTCCATCCGGGCGATGTTTTCGGGAAACTCGATGAAGGTGGCGCCGGTCTTGTCGGTTTGGGCGAGCTTGAAGGCCTTGCGCACCACTTCGGAGGTGATTTCCGGTGACACTAGCCGGGTGGAATACTTGGTGAACGGCGCGAACATCGCCTCCAGGTCCAGGACCTGATGGGACTCCTTGTGCAGCCGGGTGGTATCGGCCTGCCCTGCAATAGCCACCACCGGGGCGTGATCCATGTTGGCATCGGCGACCCCGGTGATCAGATTAGTGGCACCCGGCCCCAGCGTCGACAGACAGACGCCGGCGTGACCGGTAAGCCTGCCGTAGACATCGGCCATGAAGGCGGCGCCCTGTTCATGGCGCACAGTGATGAAGCGGATGGGAGAGTCGAGTAGTGCATCCATCAGGTCGAGGTTCTCCTCGCCGGGGATGCCGAAGATGTACTCGATGCCTTCGTTCTCCAGGCACTTGGCGAAAAACTCTGCCGTCTTCATCCGCTGCCAATCCTCTCTAGTGGTCCATACGGGATAGTGTAACGCTCAGCCGGTCTCACAAGCGCCCTCGGCAAGGCACAGGAGCGCAGGACTGGCCGTACGTAGCCAATTCAAGCGACTGCAACGCAGCCGAGGGCGCTTGTGAGCCAGCCCGAAGGGAGCCCCGCTAATGGGCCACTAGTCGTTACCTTCGGCGCCCTGGGTAGCCAGGTAGTCGGTAATACCAATGAGTCGCTTGTAGCTGGCCGCCTGGGAGGCACTGACCCGATATTCACCATCGACGACCATCGCAGGGACGCCGTCAATACCCGAACGCTTGGTCAGGTCACGCGCCCGCCGTATCTTGGATTCAACAGCAAAGGAGTTGAAGGTCTTGTTGAATGTATCCGGTTCGACACCCCGTGCGGCGAAAAAGTCCCGGAGCGCATCGCGAGTGTTGAGGCGCTTACGCTGGTTGTGAATGGCATCGAACAGTGGATCATGGACCCGATCCAGAGCCCCCAGCAGTTCCGCCGTGTAGTAGGCGCGTGCGTGCAGCTCCCAGTCGGGGTTGTTGAAGATGGCGGGAACGCGGGTGAACTCCACGTTATCGGGTTTTTGCTCCAGCCATTGCTGCAGATGCGGCTCAAACCGATAACAGTGAGGACAGCCGTACCAGAAAAATTCATGGACCTCGACCTTCCCGGGCTCCTTGGTAGTCATCGGTGGGGAGACCCGCTCGTAGTCTATGCCGGCCGCGTAGTCTTCCTCGGCACCTGCCGGAGCAAATGGCAAAACAAAAAGGGCCATCAGCAGCCCCAAGACGCGAAAATTCATGGTTCCTCCTTTGTACTATACAAGCCCGACGGCCGTTTGAGTGGTTCTCGCTTACACTATACTGCAGAGCTGCTACGGGGAGTACCGAACCCCGGCAGTGCTTTGCGTCGAAAGAGCACTGCTCTATGCTAGAAGCCTGTCCGCGAATAACGGCCGTCGCGAGGACAAGACTGAATTGAGTCAGATTTTTCGGTCATTTGAAGCGAATACGACTGCATAAACGCAGTCGTTAAAAGCGACGCATGCCACCTGGATGGCGGCAGTAGAGAATGCCTGGAACCTATTCTTGAGGATGCCCGAGCCGAGTAGGTCAGGCTATTCTCGGACAGGCTCCTGGTAGCCTGCCGGTTCAAGCAGCAGACAAAACAACTGGCCCCAAAGAGACGTGCCGGAGACGTACGATGAGCGCAGATTTCAACTTGACCGAATTCCTTAGCCAGCAGTACCTCTGCGAGTCTCTTACGATTCGCGAAGTGCAGACCCTGCTGGAGTTCACGGATGAGGTAGTGTTCAAGAAACACGCCATCATCGCCGACATCGGTGAAGTGGGGGAAGCCCTCTATTTCGTGATTGCAGGCGAGGCGGCACTGGCTTTCGAGGCGGACGGCAAGACCACCGAGATGGCCCACGCCAAAAAGGGTGAGCTGGTCGGCGAGATGTCCTTCTTCGACAGGGAACCACGTTCGGTACGCCTCGTGGCCAAAAGCCCCGACACACGACTGCTGCGCCTGTCGCGCACCATGTACCAGCGCCTGCGGGTGGAGCACCCGTTCATCGCCGTCAACCTTCTCGAACAGGCCATCGTCAGTCTGGATCACCTGTTCCGCCGCGTCAGCAAGGACATGGCCACCTTCTCGCGCTACGTGACTGCCATCAAGAAGACCAGCAAGTAGAGTGGCTAGTGGCTAGTTCCGAGTGGCGAGTGGCGAGTGGCTAGTTGCGAGGCGGGGTTGTACCCACTACGGCCGACTGTCCTAGCCCGTTTTATTCACCGCAAAGGACGCAAAGCTTTGATTACAATACATCTTGCATTATCGCCGAGGTTCTGCGGTTTCCGTTGTTTCTCGGTCATGTATGCCGATAAACAATTGAATTCTTGGCGCTCTTAGTCTCTTCGCCTACATGGATGTAGGTGAGGGGCATGCGCAGGAGCGGAAGCTTTGCGGTGAGTTCGTGAACTTCCGGGCTAGCCACTAGCTACTAGCTACTAGCTACTAGCCACTCGCCACTCGCCACTCGCCACTCACCAGCCTACAACTCGCCGTAGGAGTGCAGCCCGGAGAGGAACATGTTGACGCCCAAAAAGGCGAACAGGGTAATGAACAGACCGATTATGGCCCACCAGGCAAGCGGTTTTCCGCGCCAGCCTTTGGTCAGTCGCATGTGCAACCAGGCGGCGTAATTGAGCCAGACGATGAGCGCCCAGGTCTCTTTCGGATCCCAGGACCAGTAGCCGCCCCACGCCTCGGCAGCCCACATCGCTCCCAGCACGGTGGCTACCGTAAAGAAGGCAAAGCCCAGGGCGATGAGCTTGTGCATCAGATCGTCCAGCTGCTCGAGACTGGGCATTCGGCGAACGAAGGCGGATTGCGGGTTTCTGGCGGCACGCCAATCGACCAGCAGATAGGCCACGCCCAACATCGCCGCCATAGCGAAGCCCCCATAGCCTACAAAGTTGGTCGGTACGTGGATCTTCATCCAATAGCTCTGCAGGGCCGGAACCAGGGGCTCGATCTCGTGAGCACCGCGCTCGAAGGAGTACCACAGCAGGAACGCTACCGAAGCGCTGACTACGGTCAGTACGAAGGCACCCATCGCCCGGTTGTTGTAACGTTTTTCGTAAAACAGGTAGAGCAGTCCGGTAATCACAGCGAAGAGGATGAAAACCTCATAGAGATTCGCCACCGGGATGTGCCCGACGTCGTGGCTGATGAGATACGATTCACGCCAGCGCACCATCAGACCGACCAGCCCCATCGTGCTCGCGGACCAGGTCAGGGCCGTCCCCACTTTGCCGCTGAATACTGAACCAATCGCCAGAGCAAACCAGTACGCCGCTGTCGCCATCACGAACAGCGCACTCATCCACATGATTGCCGACTGGCTCGAAAACAGGTATTTGAGGAAGAAGTTGGTCTCCGCCGCAGCAAGCGTATCGCCATAGGTCCAGACCGCAAGCAGACTGAGCGCGGCAACGGCCAAGCCCAAGGGGCGGATGGGCTTCCAGGCCCACCCGAACAGCGTCAGCGAGAGCCCGGTTCCGATCAGAATGCCCACTTCGTAGCCATCCATCAGGGCGCTGAAGTTCGCGATGGTGTACACGGTGCCGGCCAGCAGCAAAACCGCCCACAGCCAGTCAAACAGACCCAGGCGTTTCAGGAAGTGCGGCTGCTCCAGTGGCTCCTCCATATACTCGTGGGATACGGACATATTCAGTCACTCACCTCTGATTAGGCGTCGCTGACGGCCTTCAGCCGCCGCTGCAAACGCTGGAATTCCTTGCCGAAGTCGCCGCGATTGCGATGGCCGGTGCCCGCAAACAGGATGCGACTGTTTCCGCCATCCTCTTCAATGCGGACCCAGAGCCGGCGATGGTGCATATAGAACATGAAGAACACTCCGGCCATCAACATCACGCAGCCGAGATAGACGATATCCTTGCCCGGCGATTTGGTGATCTGCAGCCCCGAGGCCTGGACCTGTTCAAAGTCGGTCAGCTGGGCGACAAATGGTGAACCGTAGGAACCCATCAGCGAGAACGCATTCATGGCATCCTCGAAGAAGCGTTGATCCACCGCCGAAATGCCTTCGGTCAGATCCTTGCCCTCGTCCTCTGCCAGCAGATCCACGTAAATGGCACCGAGGGTACTCTGGATGATGTTGACGAACGACTTAAGGGCCGCCTCCTGCTCGGCCTCCGGGGCGCTGGCCTCGACCCGGGCGACCACTGCGCCGATGCCCTCGGTGACAAACGTCTGCACCAAATCGACGATGGAATCGGCCACTTGCTGCGGGAGCTCGGCATCGGCACCACCGGCCATTGATGCCAGTTGTGCCACCACTTCGGTCTGCAGGTGGTCCATCTCCATGGCCCGGGCCCGGAGACGCAAAAAACGCTCCAGACTGCCACTCTCATCCAGGGGCACATGCAGATACTGATAGGGCTCGGATGGAGTGCTACGGACGCCGCTCAGGAAGAAGAGACTCTCGCCCCGCGGTACCGGCTGCATGTAGTTGACGTATTCCATCGCCTCACCGCTGGAATCGCGGAGCCGGAAGATGACGCTGGGGCCGAAGTTCTTCTGCCTCTCGGTGCCATCCTCCTCTTCGATGGGGAAGATATTGAACGGCTTGAAGTCGATCAGCTCCACAGTACGTTTGCCACGCGGGGTTTCGACGGGGAGGCGCTGCCCGATACGCCCTTCGAGACGCAGTGCTTCCGTGTCGGGGCTATCCAGCGAATGCGCCTGCAGCACCAAACGCGAGCCGCCATCGGAAAAACTCGACTGGTAGATGGCATAGCCCTTGTAGACCAGCGGGTGGTTGACCGCGATGGTCTTGCGAAGCGGTTCCTCCAGTTCTTCGTCGAAGATGACAAGGTCACTTTCGTAGGACTTGGGCTGGCCGGTCGGATAGTGTTCGACGCGAAACTCATCAAGTGCCACCTTGAACGGCAGCTTCTGCACCAGATAGCCATCACGAAGCCCCAAGTAGACGAAATCGGCACTGGAGCCTTCGGGAATGTTCACGGTACCGCGGAAAGAGCCGGAGTCTGAAGCAAGGACACTCTTCTCCGGTACATCGGAGACCGGCAAATCACGGGTCTCGGCCTGGATCTTGCCGGTAGACTCCGCGAACTTCAGCGGGAGATTTCCATCGATCAGACCACCGATGCAGATAATCACGATCGCCGCATGGGAAAGCAGATACCCCAGTCGTCCCATCGATCCCCGCATCGCACCCACTATCCGGGCATTGCCGCCGTAATCACCCTGCCGGGTGCGGTAGCCGTCCCTTCGCAACTGCTTGCCAAGCCGATCAGCCAGTTCCGGCGGCGCCCCCTTTACGCTCCACTCGGCACGGTGGTGGAAGCTACGCAGGGATTTGGTCTGCACGTCCAGCCGGAAGTGGCGCATGTCCCGGATGATCGCAGGGGTATTGCGAAAGACACAGACCGCGGTGGAGACCAGGAGAAACCCGAGTAGCACCAGGAACCAGGGCGTCCCGTAGACATCGTAAAGGCCCAGTGCATTGAAGGCTTCGAACCAGAACGGTCCGAATTTGATGACGTAGTCGTTATACGGCAGGTTCTGCTGGAGAACCGTTCCGATGATCGATGCGATCGAAACCGCCACCAACAGGGTGATGGCAAGATTCATCGACCCCAGGAACCGGAGCAGGACCGTGGCCGGAGAGGGGCTTGCGCGCAAAGTACCGTTCAAGGAACGTCACCTAATGGGAAATTTCGAGGAGTGGCAGCCTCAATGTCCGACTGCGTCCGACGGAAAAAATTCCCGAGCCGGCTTTCAACCGGCGACTCGTAGACCGAGCCCTGGTGAGAAATGCCGGCAATACCGAAGTGCGGCGACAAAGGGCGGAGGGCCCTCTGTCGCCGCAGTCACTCCCGAAAATCAGTACAGACCGTTGATGTATGCGGCGACGGCCTCGATATCGGCATCCGTCATTTTGGCTGCCACATCCACCATCATGCCGTTCAGATCATTGCTCCGGGTGCCGGAACGGAAGTCCTTGAGGGCCTTGATGGTATAGTCCGGATGCTGCCCGGAAAGCGCCGGGAACTTCGCGCCGGGATTACCCGCCCCGGAAGGACCGTGGCAGGACATGCAGGCAGAAATGCCACGGGCAGGATCACCACCCTGAAACAGCCGCTTGCCGGCAGCGGCCTTTTCCGGATCCGCGCTGCCGATGGCGACCGTCTGCTCCGAGAAGTAGGCCGCCAGGTCCAGCACATCCTGCTCCGAAAGGGGCGCGGCCATGCCGTTCATGGTCGGGTCCGTGCGGGCACCCGACTTAAAATCGGACAGCTGCTTGGCGATATAGCTCGCGTGCTGACCGGCCAGCTTGGGCCAAATCGGATTGAGGCTGTTGCCGTCCTGCTGATGGCACGCGGTACAGCTTGCCGATTTCGTTGCGCCGGCAGAGGCGCTGCCCTGTGCCTGGGCACCGCCGGCGACGCCCAGAACCATTGCGGCTACAATTGCTACCTTTTTCATGAAACTGCCCAACCGTTATTACTTGCTGTTTCCCACCATGAAGTCCACGGCGGCTTGGAGATCTTCTTCGGAGCAATCGGGGCAGTTGCCCTTCGGCATCATGGCAGTGCCCGGAACGCCCGTGTTCGCACTTTCATAAAGCGCGTCCATACCCTTGGCAATACGCGGCTCCCACGCGGCACTGTCGCCCATCTTCGGAGCGCCGGCGGCGCCGGAGGCGTGACAAGCCAGGCAGGCCTTGTTGTAAACGGCCTGACCATCGGCGGCCATGGCGGTGCCGGAAAACATTGCAAACACACCAAGTGCCGCTACCAGACTCTTCTTCATCGGATGCTCCTAAATTATGCAATAAGCCCGACTCCGTCGCATAGCTGGAGGGGCCGTCAAAAGTGGTTCAGGGGATGGTAACCGCCCGGAATGCGGGCATGTTACCATCAGCGCCCCCGGCGCGGAAGCGCGCGGAAGCAAAACCGAACCGGATAATCCAAGCGACAGGGAATCCACTGCAACTCCCCGGGCACGGTTCCTTCGAGTGCCAAAAGATGTATATACCAAGCAGGTTTTATCCGGTCAACCGAAAAGGCGCGATTTTGATGCAGCGGCAACGCGAAAACCCCTACCGGCGAGCACAGTTCCTGACCAGTGCCAACGCCCCCCAACACCTTCCCCCCGACGAGGGTTTCGAGGTGGCCTTTGCCGGCCGCTCCAATGCCGGCAAATCGAGCGCCCTGAACGTCATCACCGATCAGAAGGGGCTGGCACGGATCAGCAAGACACCGGGCCGGACGCAACTGATCAACCTGTTCGAAATCGATGCAGAGCGCAGGCTGGTGGACCTGCCCGGGTACGGATACGCGAAGGTCCCAGAGGCGGTCAAGCGGCATTGGCAGCAGTTTCTGGAGCGCTATCTTCGGGAGCGGCAGTGTCTGACCGGGCTGATCCTGCTGGTGGATGTCCGTCATCCGCTGAAGGAGTTCGATCGCCAGATGCTGGCCTGGTGCGCTGCTTCCGGCATGCCGACCCATGTTCTGCTGACCAAAGCCGACAAGCTGAAACGCGGGCCCGCCGCCAGTACCCTGCAGCAGGTACGGCGTACGCTGGACGCGGAGTACCCCGGTGCTACCGTCCAGCTGTTTTCCGCCCTGAAACGCCAGGGCGTCGACGAGGTTCGCGAAGTACTGGACCGCTGGATGAAGCTGGAACCGGAACAACCGCTTGAAGCCACTGAACGTCAAGGCGAGTAACCACGGGGAACACGGGGTGTACGGGGATTTCAGGGAAAACCTGTGAGAGCACCGAGCAGACCGGTCTGTCCCCAGTACTTTCTCTAATAAGTAAGTAATTAACCCCGTGTACCCCGTGCACCCCGTGGCCCACCGCTGTTGTCACCACAGAATAACCACTCTGTGCCCTCCGTGGTTAATCGCATTCACTGACACAAAAAAAACCCCGGACGCGCAAAAGGGGGAGAAATGCGCCCGGGGCCTAGATGTTCCCGGCTGGGGAGAGCCGGGTGTCTGTTTCCCGCCAGGGAGAGAGGGGCGGGAAAGAGCGCATTGCTGCGCTTACCCTGATAGACACACCCTCCCGAAAGAAGTTCCGAAAGAAGTTTCCTCGATTCACAAAAATTCACGATTTCTCATCCCGCATCCACCGTTACCCGCTCACCACTCGTCCCTCGCAACTAGCCACTCGTAACTAGTCACTGGCCACTCGCCACTCAGTGCGCCTCGTCCCAGTTATCGCCTACGCCGGCCTCGACCTCCAGCGGTACCGAGAGGTCGGCGGCCCCGGACATGCACCGGATTACGGTCGTGCGGACGATATCCAGGTCCTCCTCCGCCACCTCGAACACCAGCTCGTCGTGAACCTGCATGATCATGCGGGCATCCACGCTGCCTTTCAGCAACCAGCCGTCCACGGCAATCATGGCCCGCTTGATGATATCGGCCGCGGTGCCCTGCATGGGGGCGTTGATGGCGGTACGCTCGGCATACTGCCGGCGTTGGGCGTTGCTGGCCTTAATATCCGGGATATAGAGCCGGCGACCGAATACGGTCTCCACAAAGCCGTCATCTTTGGCCTTTCTGCGGGAGGCGTCCATGTAGGCCTTCACCCCGGGATAGCGCCGGAAGTAGAGGTCGACGTAGGTCTGGGCAGCGGCCCGGTCGATACCCAGCTGGCGCGCCAGGCCGAAGGCGGACATACCGTAGATGAGCCCGAAATTGATCGCCTTGGCGGAGCGCCGCTGGGCAACCGTGACCTCCTCCAGGGGCATGCCGAAGACTTCAGCGGCGGTAGCGGTATGAATGTCCTGGCCCTCGGCGAAGGCGCCCAGCAGGCCCTCATCCTGTGACAAATGGGCCATGATCCGCAGCTCGATCTGGGAGTAGTCCGCGGCCAGCAGCTTGTAACCGTCGGAGGCGACGAAGGCCTGGCGGATCCGGCGCCCCTCCGGGGTGCGGATGGGAATATTCTGGAGGTTCGGGTCCGACGAGGAGAGCCGCCCGGTGGCGGCCACCGCCTGATGATAGGAGGTATGCACCCGCCCGTCGTGACTGACCTGGCCCGGCAGTTTGTCCGTATAGGTGGACTTGAGCTTGGAGAGGCTGCGGTATTCGAGGATCAGCCGCGGCAGTTCGTAGTCCAGGGCCAGCTCCTGAAGCACCTCCTCGGCGGTGGAGGGCTGCCCCTTGGGGGTCTTTTTCACCACCGGCAGCCCCTTTTGCTCGAAAAGGATGACCTGCAGCTGTTTGGGTGAGCCGAGATTGAAGGGGCCGCCCGCCTCCTGGTGGGCCAGGAGCTCGATTTCACCCATGCGCTTCGCCAATTCCGTGCTCTGCCGGCGCAGCTTGCCCACATCCACCAGCACGCCGTTACGCTCCAGACGGGATAGCACCGCCACCAGGGGCAGTTCGATCCCGGTGTAGAGCTTCGCCAGTGAGGGAATCGCCTCCAGCTGCGGCCAGAGTTTGCGGTGCAGCTGGAGGGTAACGTCCGCGTCCTCCGCCGCATAGGGCGCCGCCTGTTCCAGATCCACCTCGTTGAAGCCCAGCTGTTTCGCCCCCTTGCCGGCCACCTCTTCGTAGGTGACGGTCTTGCGACCCAGGTACTTCAACGACAGGGAATCCATATCGTGACGCGCCGCGGTACTGTTGAGCACGTAGGACTCCAGCATGGTGTCGTGCACCGGGCCCTCCAGGTGAATACCGGCCGCGGCCAGTACGCTCATGTCGTACTTGAGGTTCTGGGCCAGCTTGACCCTGTTCGGGTCGAGCAACAGCGGCGCCAGACGCTGGAAGACGGTCTCCTTGTCGAGCTGGTCCGGTGCGCCGGGGTAATCGTGACCGACAGGGATGTAGGCCGCATGCCCGGGCTCCACCGCCAGGGAGACGCCGACCACCTCCGCCAGCATGTAGTCGAGATTGGTGGTTTCCGTATCGAAGGCAAACAGATCCGCGCCCTCCAGGCGCTTTATCCAGGCGTCCAGCCCGGCCTCGTCGAGGACCAGCTCGTATTCGGTGCCTTCAGGCACCTGCTCCTCGGGCTCCGTGCCATCCAGCAGTTCCGACAGCCAGGCGCGAAATTCAAGCCGGGTATAGATTTCGCGCAGAGCCTCCCGGTCCGGTTCGCCGCGGCGCAAATCAAAAGGCCCCTGATCGAGGGGCACATCACAGCGGATGGTCACCAGCTCCCGTGACAGCGGCAGCTGGTCGAAGCTGGCGCGCAGGTTTTCGCCCACCTTCCCCTTGATCGCCCCGGCATGCTCCATCACCCCGTCCAGCGAACCGTACTGCTGCAACCATTTGACGGCGGTCTTGGGACCGCACTTGGGTACCCCGGGGACGTTGTCGACCACATCGCCCACCAGGGCGAGCCAATCAACGATGTTCTCCACCGGAACGCCGAATTTCTCCTCCACATGGTCGGCGTCGGTTACCGTACCGGTCATGGTATTGACGAGAGTGACCCGTTTACTGACCAACTGGGCCATATCCTTGTCACCGGTGGAGACCACCACCTCCATATCCACCGCCTCGGCCTGACGCGCCAGGGTGCCGATAACATCGTCCGCCTCGACGCCGTCGATGATCAGCAGCGGCAGGCCCATGGCTCGCACGAGTTCATGCAGTACCTGCACCTGACCGCGGAGTTCATCCGGCATCGGCGGACGATGGGCTTTATACTGATCATAGAGTTCATCCCGGAAGGTCTTGCCCTTGGCATCAAAGACGACGGCCATGTACTCCGGGTCGTAATCCTTGAGCAGTCGGCGAAGCATATTGGCCACGCCATAGACGGCGCCAGTGGGCTCCCCGCGGGAGTTGGTCAGCGCCGGCAGGGCATGAAAGGCGCGGTACAGGTAGGACGAACCGTCCACGAGCACCAGTGGCTTGTTACTGCGTTCTGTCATCGGGTCTTCTCAAATCTGCACTATCGGGCCGTAGTGTACTGCGGCGCGGTACACTAGCGACAAGCTTTGCCATTAAACCACGGAGATTACAGGGGCACAGGGAACCAACGGAAAATAACCACAGAGAACACCGGGTGGAATATGCGAAAATCCCCTCCGTGTTCTCTGTGGTCCACCCTGAAAAACCCCATGTTCCCCATGCCCCTGTGGTTCGCTTTTGGTGTTAACAGAGGAATTCGCCGCGTATGGACGAAAACAACAAATCTCATCCGGGTATGACACCGATTGACGATGCAATGCTTACCCGCGAATCCTGGAAGATCTTTCAGATCATGGCCGAGTTCGTCGAGGGCTTTGAAAAACTCGCCCGTATCCGGCCGTCGGTGAGCATCTTCGGCTCGGCACGCACCTCACCGGATCACCCCTATTACAAGCTCACCGAGGAGATCGCGCGGGCCCTCTCCGACGCCGGGTTTTCCGTAGTCAGCGGGGGCGGACCGGGCATTATGGAGGCGGCCAACAAAGGGGCTCATGCGGGCAAATCACCCTCGATAGGCCTGAACATCCAGCTGCCACACGAGCAGAGTGGAAACAGCTATCAGGACATCTCGCTAACCTTTCGGCACTTTTTTGCCCGCAAGGTGATGTTCGTAAAATACGCTTCCGCCTATGTTGTGCTCCCGGGTGGATTCGGTACTCTGGACGAACTGGCAGAGATTCTGACACTCGTTCAGACCGGAAAAACCCGCCGCATCCCCATCATTCTGGTACACAGCCCGTTCTGGAATGGCCTGGTGGATTGGCTGCAAGAGATACTGGTGGCGGAGAAGACCATCGCTGCCGAGGACATGGACCTGTTCCAGGTCATCGACGAGCCTCGGGAAGTAGTGGAGGCCATCTTCAGTCATTACGAAACCCGGGGCTTTGAGCCCTCAGCCGAAGAGCAGGAGATCCTGCTGGATCTCTAAACAAGGATTCGACCATGCGCACACCTGCCGTTATTCTCGCCCTTGCCCTGCTGACTCCCGCGGCGGCCCAGGAGCCGCCGGGCGGAGAAACCGAGCCCCCGCCGCCCATTCCCGAGAATCTCCCGATGCCGGAGGGTCTGGAGCCGGAGGTCCGCATTCAGCGCCGGGGCGAGGATGTCATCGAGCAGTACAGCGTCGGCGGACAGGTCTATATGGTGAAGATCACGCCGACCGCCGGAGCGCCCTACTACCTCATCGACACCGATGGCGACGGCCGGCTGGAGACCTTCCGCAACGACCTGGAAAACCCGCCCATCGTGCAGTGGCGGCTGTTCGAGTGGTGAGATTTTAACCACGGGGAGCACGGAGGATACGGGGGTTAACCACAGAGGACACGGAGGGCACAGAGGAAATACTCGTGTTGTCTCCCGGTCACGCTTGACTGCCAATCCCTCAATTTCGGGTTTTCTCTGTGCCCTCTGTGGTTTTCGCCCTTCCCCGTGATCCGCGTGTCCGCCGTGGTTTATGCAGTTGTCGGCGGGTGGGGGGGTGCCTAGAATAGACGCGCACCTGCCCCGGCTTTGACCCTATGAAAACAATTCAGCGCCTTATCGGCTATCTGGACGCCGTCAACGAAGCCACCGGACGGGCCGTCGCCTGGCTGACGCTGGGGATGGTCATGGTGACCTTCACGGTGGTGGTCCTGCGCTACGCCTTCAACATCGGCTGGATCGCCATGCAGGAGTCGATCACCTACATGCATGCGGCGGTTTTCATGCTGGGGGCGGCCTACACCCTCAAGCATGATGGGCATGTACGGGTGGATATCGTCTACCGGCGCCTCTCCGACCGCGGGCGGGCGTGGGTGGACCTGCTCGGCACGCTGCTTCTGCTGCTGCCGGTGTCCGGATTTATCGTCTGGGTTAGTTGGGACTACGTCGTCAGTTCCTGGGCCCTGAGGGAGGGCTCCGGCGAGACGGGCGGACTGCCGTGGGTCTACCTGCTCAAGAGCGCCATTCCCGCCATGGCCATCCTGATGATGCTTCAGGGGGTCGCGCTGGCGCTGCGCAGTCTGCTGGTCGTTACCGGCCACCCCGAGGCGACCCCCGAACACGATCCGACACAAGAACTCTGATGGCCGAACTCGCTCCCCTGTGGATGTTCTTTGCGGTCTGCCTGGTGCTGCTGGCCGGGTATCCGGTCGCCTTTGCCCTGGCGGGGACCGCACTCGCCTTTGCCTTCATCGGCGAGCTATCGGGAGTCTTCGACCCCTCCTTCCTGGACGCGCTGCCCAACCGCCTCTACGGCATCATGACCAACCAGACACTGATCGCGGTCCCGCTGTTCGTGTTCATGGGGGTAATGCTGGAGCGCTCGAGGGTGGCGGAGAACCTGCTGGATACCATGGCCGCCCTGTTTGGACCGCTGCGGGGCGGCCTGGGGATCTCGGTCACCATCGTGGGCATGCTACTGGCCGCCAGCACCGGCATCGTGGGCGCCACCGTGGTCACCATGGGACTGCTGTCGCTGCCCACCATGCTCAAGCGCGGCTACAGCCCGGAACTGGCCACCGGCACCATCTGCGCCTCGGGGACCCTAGGGCAGATAATTCCCCCTTCCATTATCCTGGTTCTGCTCGGTGATGTGCTCTCATCGGCCTACCAGCAGGCGCAGCTGGAGATGGGCATCTGGTCGCCCGACACGGTTTCGGTCGGTGATCTGTTCGCCGGTGCCCTGCTTCCGGGACTGCTACTGGTCGGGTTCTATATCCTCTATCTCTCCGGTGTCGCTTTTTTCCGACCATCGGCGGCCCCGGCGATCCCCGCGGCGGAACGCACCGAGAGGGGCCTCGCCCTGGCGCTTCGCGCCGGCAAGGTGCTGCTGCCGCCACTGGCTCTCATCCTGGCGGTACTCGGTTCCATCATGGCCGGCGCCGCCACGCCGACGGAAGCGGCCTCGGTCGGCGCAGTAGGGGCGATCCTGCTGGCCGCGACGCAGGGGCAGTTGACGCTTGGAAAAATGACCGAGGTGGTTCGGGCAACCACTCAGGTCACCAGCATGGTGTTTCTGATCTTCATCGGTGCCTCCCTGTTTTCCCTGGTCTTTCGAGGCTACGGGGGTGATGAACTGGTGGAAGGTGTACTCACCGATCTGCCCGGGGGCGTTTTTGCCGCCATGTTCGTGGTCATGCTCGTGATGTTCCTGCTCGGTTTCATCCTCGATTTCATCGAGATCACTTTCGTGGTCGTACCGGTGGTGGCGCCGATCCTGCTGGCCATGGGCCTGGATCCGGTCTGGCTGGGGGTGATGATCGCCATCAACCTGCAGACCTCCTTCCTCACTCCGCCATTCGGCTTCGCCCTCTTCTATCTGCGGGGCGTGGCACCCGCGGAGGTCACCACGGTGCAGATCTACCGCGGCGTCGCCCCGTTTATCGTCATCCAGGCCGCCGCCCTCGCCGCCCTTGCCTGGTGGCCCGAACTGGCGACCTGGCTTCCGGGGGTCGTCTACGGCGAATAGATCGGATTTAACCACGGGGGACACGGGTTCACGGGGTAACCCACTTTTTTAACCACAGAGGGCACTGAGCACACAGAGTTTCGGGATCAAACGGGTTCTCTGTGTCCTCTGTGGTTAAGAGCAGCCTCGTGTTCCCCGTGCACCCCGTGGTTTACTCTTTGGAAGGAGGGTCGATGGGACGCTGGCGACCACCGCGAGAACCCGGTTCGAAGTACATCACCCCGGAGGGCTACGCCAGACTGGAAGCGGAGCTGAGGGCGCTGTGGGCGCGGCGCCATGACGTGGTCAAGGCGCTCTCCGCAGCAGCGGCCGAAGGAGACCGCTCGGAGAATGCCGAGTACATCTATCGCAAAAAGGAGTTGCGGGGCATCGACGGGCGCATTCGCTATCTGCAGAAGCGGCTTCCGGATCTGCAAATCGTCGACACTATCCCCTCCGATCGGAACCGGGTCTTCTTCGGCGCCCGGGTGACGCTGGAGGATGATGCGGGCGAGGAGCACCCGTACCGCATCGTCGGCCCCGACGAATTCGACGCCGATCCCCGCTACATCAGTGTCGATGCCCCCGTGGCGCGCGCCCTGCTAGGAAAGGCCCTCGACGACGAAGTGACTGTCCGGCTTCCCGAGGGCGAGGCGACCTACTGGATAGTGGGGGTGAGCTACGAACGAAAAGGCTTGAACCACGGGGACACGGGAGGAACTGCTTTTTAACCACAGAGGACACCGAGGACCCCAAAGTTTATAAAGGGTTTACTCCGTGTCCTCTGTGGTTTTCTTTTAACACCCCGTGTACCCCGTGCTCCCCGTGTCCCCCGTGGTTAACCCTCAGAGGGCGCGCGCATTCAGGTAGGCGCGCTCCGACACGTCGTGCCAGGCCACGACCTGGTCGCGGAAAGTCCGGAAGGAGTCGTAGACCTTTTTCGACAGGGGGTCCCTGGCGGCGACTTCCGCCACCACATCGTCGGAGATCCCCTTCAACTCCTTCAGGACGCTATCAGGGAAGCGGCGCAGCTGCACCTTGTGCCGGTTGACCAGGGTATCCAGCGCCTCGTTGTTGCGGGCGGTGAATTCCGACAGGCCGTCAACATTGGAGGCCTTGCATGCGTTGATGACAATCGCCTGCAGATCGGCCGAGAGGGCTTCGAATGCCTCCTTGTTGATAAAGGACTCCAGGACGGTGCCCGGCTCATGCCAGCCGGGGTAGTAATAGTATTTGGCCGCCTTGTGGAGGCCGAAGGCCAGGTCGTTGTAGGGCCCCACCCACTCGGTCGCGTCGATAGCGCCGGACTTCAGGGATGAGAAGATCTCACCGCCGGGGAGGCTGACCGGCGTACCACCGAGGCGCTTCAGGACCTCGCCCCCCAATCCGGGAATACGCATCTTCAGGCCCTCGAGATCATCGAGGGAGTTGATCTCCTTGTTGAACCAACCACCCATCTGCACACCGGTATTGATGGCCGCGGCGGGGATCAGTCCAAAGGGTGCATAGACCTCCTGCCACAGCGCCATACCGCCGCCATGATAGAGCCAGGCATTCATCTCCTGGGCGGTCATGCCGAACGGCACCGCCGCAAAGAACTGGGCCGCCTCGCTTTTGCCCTTCCAGTAATAGGCGGCGCCGTGACCCATCTGCGCCGTGCCGCGGGAAACCGCATCGAAGATCTCGAAAGCCGGCACCAACTCCTTGGCGCCATACACCTTCACCTCGATACGCCCGCCGGACATCTCGGTGATCAACTTCGCCAGATTATTGGCGCCGGTGCCCATACCCGGAAAATTCTTCGGCCAGGTGGTGACCATCTTCCACTTGTGCGGCTTGGCGGCATGCACCGCCGGTGCGGCCAATGTGCTCCCGGCGAGCACGGAGCCGACACCGACCCCCTTGATAAAGTCGCGACGCTTCATGATTTCTCCTTTATGTGTCACCGCGGACGCGCAGAGTCGGATCTAACCGCAAAGACGCGAAGAGCGCAAAGGGATTGAACCACGGGGTGCACGGGGTTTTAAAAAGAAAACCACCGAGAACACTGAGTAAACCCTTTTTGGACTTTGGTGCTTCGATGATTTTTCCTCTGTGTTCTCTGTGGTTAAAAAGCATGTTCCCGTGCTCCCGGTGTCCCCCGTGGTTATTCATACAGCTTCGAGGTTGGCGTAGCTGAGCACCAGCCATTTGGTGCCCACATCGTCGAAGGCGACCTGGACGCGGGCCTGGGCGCCCTGGCCCTCCAGGGCGAGGATCACGCCTTCGCCGAACTTGCGATGGGTGACCCGCTGACCCAGACCGAGTCCGTCGGCGGTTTCCGTCGGTTCAGCGCGGCGCGACGGCGAGGGCATGGCCGCGCCCATTCCGCGCAGACGGATCTCCTCGACGAATTCCGGCGGCAGCTCACGCAGGAAGCGGGAGGGGCGGGTGTAGTTTTCCTTCCCATAGAGGCGGCGCACCTCGGCATAGGTAAGGTAGAGCTGGCGCATGGCACGGGTCATGCCGACATAGCAGAGGCGGCGCTCCTCCTCGAGCCGGCCGGGCTCCTCCACGGACATACGATGGGGGAACAGCCCCTCCTCCATGCCGCAGACGAACACCAGGGGGAATTCCAGTCCCTTGGCGGAGTGCAGGGTCATCAGCTGCACCGAATCCTCCCACTCGTCCGCCTGGCCTTCGCCTGCCTCCAGGGCGGCGTGGGCGAGAAATGCCGAAAGGGCGCTCATCCCTTCGTGCTGCTCCTCGTCGAATTCGAACTGGCGCGCAGCGTTGACCAGCTCCTCGAGGTTTTCGATACGCGCCTGTCCGCGCTCGCCCTTCTCCTTTTTGCAGTGCTCGATGAGGCCGCTTCGCGTCACCGCATGCTCGAAGGTGTCATGCAGTTCGAGCATCTCCGTCTCTTCTGCGAGACGCTCGACCAGCTCCAGAAAGGCCCGCACGGCGTTGCGCGCCCGGGCCGGAAGCCCGGTACCCTCGGCCACTTCCATAGCTGCCTGCCATAGGGGCTGCTGATGGGCGGCGGCATGCTCCCGGATGGCCTGCACGGTGCGATCGCCGATGCCGCGGGTGGGGGTATTGACCACCCGTTCGAAGGAGGGATCATCGCCACGGTTGACGATAAGGCGCAGGTAGGCAAGCGCGTCCTTGATCTCGGCGCGGTCGAAAAAGCGCAGGCCGCCATAGACCCGGTACGGCACCGCCGCCTGCATGAGGGCCTCTTCGAGCACCCGCGACTGGGCGTTGGAACGGTAGAGGATCGCCACCTCGGAGCGCGCCCCGCCCTCCCGGTTCCAGGTGCGGATACGGTCCACCACGAAGCGGGCCTCTTCAATTTCGTTGAAGGCCCCGTAGATGCGTACCGGGTCCCCCTTTTCCCCCGCGGTCCACAGCTCCTTGCCGAGCCGGTCGGCGTTGTGGGCAATGATGCCGTTGGCGGCGGACAGGATGGTGCCGGTAGAGCGATAGTTCTGTTCCAGGCGAATGAGTTTCACATTGGGGAAATCCCGGCGGAACTGATGAATATTCTCCACCCGGGCGCCACGCCAGCCGTAGATGGACTGGTCGTCATCCCCTACTACGAAGACCTGGCCGGAATCACCGGCGAGCAGCCGGATCCAGGCGTACTGAATGGCGTTGGTATCCTGAAACTCATCCACCAGGATATGCCGGAACCGCTCTCGGTAGTGGGCCAGCAAGTCCGGCCGGTCGCGCCACAACTCATGAGCCCGCAGTAGCAGTTCGGCGAAATCCACTACACCGCCGCGCTGGCACGCCTGCTCATAGGCCTGGTAGATGCGTACCAGCTGCATCTGCACCGGATTACCCTGGGGATCCACATGTTCAGGCCGCAGACCTTCATCCTTGCGGCCATTGATGAACCACTGCGCCTGCCTCGGCGGCCAGTTGGTCTCATCGAGCTGCAGCTCACGCAGCACGCGGCGCACCATGCGGTACTGGTCGTCCGAGTCGAGGATCTGGAAGCTCTGGGGCAGGTCCGCCTCCCGCCAGTGCTGGCGCAACAGACGATGGGCGATACCGTGGAAGGTACCCACCCACATACCGCCGGCCGGCATTTGCAGCAGGGACTCTATCCGGCCACGCATCTCCCGGGCCGCCTTGTTGGTGAAGGTCACTGCAAGGATACCGAAGGGAGAGACGCCTTCGGTGCGGATCAGCCAGGCGATGCGGTGTGTCAGCACACGGGTCTTGCCGCTGCCGGCGCCGGCCAACACCAGGAGGTTGCCCGCCGGTGCGCAGACTGCCTCGCGCTGGGCCTCGTTGAGAGGGTCGATCAGGTCAGAAACGTCCATGGAGGCGGATGGTATCAGAGTCTAACCCGCGCGCCGACGCTGTCGGCCGAGGGCGGAGACCGATTGCATCACTCCACAAGCGCCCATCCTTCTGGGCGTGAAAGAGCGGAAGCCATCGCTGATCTCAATCCAGCCAGTCACGGGGACGCAGGAATTCCGCCAGGCGCGCCTCCTCGCTCGAGGCCTCCGGCGCCCAGTCATAGCGCCAGGCGGCCAGCGGTGGCAGTGACATCAGGATGGATTCGGTGCGGCCACCGCTCTGCAGGCCGAACAGCGTGCCGCGATCCCACACCAGATTGAATTCGACATAACGGCCCCGGCGATAGAGTTGAAACTGCCGTTCCCGCTCGCCGTAGGGGGTATCGGTGCGCCGTTCGACGATGGGAACATAGCCATGGATAAACCCCTCGGCCACCGCTGAGACCAGGGCGAGCCCGTGGTCAAAACTACCCTCATTGAAGTCATCGAAGAAGAGGCCGCCGACCCCCCGCGCCTCGTCCCGGTGGGGCAGGTAGAAGTAGTCGTCGCAGGCCGCCTTGAAGCGGGGGTAGAGCGTCTCCCCGAAAGGGGCGACGGCGTCCCGCGCAGTGCGGTGCCAGTGCACCACGTCCTCGTGGAAGGGATAGAAAGGCGTCAGATCGAAACCGCCACCGAACCACCAGACCGGCTCCACACCCTCCGCTTCGGCCACGAAATAGCGCACATTGGCGTGTGCAGTCGGGATGAACGGATTACGCGGGTGGACCACCAGCGACACGCCCGCAGCGCGGTAACGGCGTCCGGCCAGTTCCGGGCGGGCACGGGTCGCGGCCGCCGGCAGTTGATCACCGCCGACCTCCGAAAAGTTGATCCCCGCCTTTTCAAACAGCGCGCCGGCCTCGAGGATTCGAGCCTCGCCGCGCCCCGGCCCGCCCTGCCAGGGGTCACGACGGAAACGACTGCCATCAAGAGCCTCCAGTGCATCGGTAATCCGGTCCTGGAGGGCAGTAAAGCGGGTGGTTACGGTGGAAAAATCGCGCTCCATCATCAAGGCATCTCCAGGAACTGTCCGAGAGGATAATGCAAAACCACAGAGCGCACACGACTGCATGGCAGGGATTGCTCCCTGCAATTCTTCTGCATTCCCCACGTCCATGTGGGTCAGATGCAGGAGGTAGAGCAACGCATGGAGCAGTTGCCGAGAGTGCAATACGTATTCCTCTGTGTCCTCCGTGGTTGATCCACCCATCACCCGGGACGAAGGACCCGACCGGAAAGGTCGCGGATCTCACTGGGCCGCCTGCGCCCGCCCAACTCACCGGTGACGATCAAATCAATATCCTTGCCGAAGATACGCCGCACCTCGAAGGCACTGACGGCGGGGTGGCCGCCGCTGCGATTGGCGCTTGTCGAGACCAGCGGCATCCCCGCGGTCCTGCACAGGGACTGGACCACCGGATGGTCGGAGACACGAACCGCCAGCGTCGCGTGTCGCCCCCGTAGCCAGGAGGGGACCGAGGGTCGCGCCGGCAGCAGCCAGGTAACCGGCCCCGGCCAGCTTGGGAGCACACGCGATCGGGACTCCGGGTCCAGCGGCGCCAGCCAGGGCTCGAGTTGACGGAATTCGGCTGCGACCAGAATCAGGCCCTTCGCCGCGGCACGACCCTTGAGACGGAAAATGGCTTCGACGGCAGATGAATTGGCCGGATCACAGCCGAGTCCCCAGACTCCTTCGGTCGGGTAGGCAATGACGCCGCCGGATTGCAGGACCCTGCGCGCCATTCGCAGCCGGTGGGCACTTGGGGATCTCACCTGAAGCCTCTTTTCTAAATCACCACTGAGAACACTGAAGACCCTAAAGAATCAGCCGGATGGTCACCGAACGCCGGGAGCCGCTCACCTTCCGGCATCAATTCTCTGCGTACTCTGCGCCTCTGTGGTGCAAAAAATCAGTTGGCTGCCTTGCGCTGCTCATCCTCCGCCGGCTCCTCATCCTTCTCTTCCACCGGTTCGGCGAAGTCGCACTCCTTGCGCGGACAAACCTTTTCGGTACCCCGCCGCTTGGTGGTCTTGATGGTCAGTACCGGCCAGTGGCACTTGGGGCAGGCTTCGGCCACCGGAGGGTTCCACACCGCATAGCTGCAGTCGGGATAACGGGAGCAGGAGTAAAAGGTCTTGCCACTACGCGAGCGCCGCTCCAGCAGTGAACCCTTGTGACACTCGGGGCACTCGACGCCGGTGTCGGCCGGTTTCTCCAGCGGCTCGATATAACGGCACTTGGGGTAACTCGAACAGCCGATGAACTTGCCGTAGCGTCCGGAACGGATGATCAGCTCCGAATCGCATTTGGGGCAGGTCCGCCCCTCCACCTTCTCGGGCTCGCTAGCGGCCTGATCGGCACTCTCACCCAGATTACGGGTGTAATCGCACTCGGGATAGGCAGTACAGCCAATGAAGCGCCCGCGGCGTCCCAGACGAATGGAGAGCGGCTGACTGCACTTGGGGCACTTCTCGTCCAGCTCTTCCTGGGTCACATCCTTGCGCTGAACGCTCTTCTCCTTGTCCTCCACCAGCTCGTGAAACGGTTTCCAGAAACGGCGCATGATGGGCACCCATTCCGCTTCGCCGCGCGAGATGGCGTCCAGCTCATCCTCCAGTTTCGCTGTGAAATCGTAATCCACATAATTGGTGAAGTGCTGAGTAAGGAACTTGTTCACCACCCGGCCCACATCCGTGGGAATGAAACGCTTCTTGTCCATCTCCACGTATTCGCGCTGCTGCAGGGTGGAGATGATCGAGGCGTAGGTGGAGGGCCGGCCGATGCCGTGCTCCTCCAGGGTCTTGACTAGGCTTGCCTCGGTATAGCGCGGGGGTGGTTCGGTAAAGTGCTGCTCGGGACGGATACCGAGCAGATCGACCTTTTCGCCCTCCAGCAGCGGAGGCAGGAGCTTGCTGTCCTCCTCCTTTTCCTTCCGGTCGTCCACGCTTTCCTGGTAGACGGCCATGAACCCCGGATTCACCACCGTCGAGCCGTTGGCGCGGAATACATTGCCTTCGCCGCAGACCAGATTCACACCCACGGTATCGATGGTCGCGTGAACCATCTGACAGGCCACAGTGCGTTTCCAGATCAGTTCGTAGAGCTTGGCCTGGTCCTTGGAGAGATAGCCCTTGATGGACTCGGGCACGTGGGTGATACCGGTAGGGCGAATCGCCTCATGCGCCTCCTGGGCATTCTTGGCCTTGGTCTTGAAGAGCCGCGGCTCCTTGGGAATGTTATCCGAGCCGTAGCGCTGGCCGATGAAGTCGCGGATCTCCCCAATCGCTTCCTGGGCGAGATTGACCGAGTCGGTACGCATATAGGTGATCAGACCCACCGTTTCGCCGCCGAGGTCAATACCCTCGTACAGTTGCTGGGCCGTACGCATGGTGCGCTGGGCGGTAAAACCCAGCTTGCGCGAGGCCTCCTGCTGGAGCGTCGAGGTGGTGAAGGGCGCGGCGGGATTACGGCGGCGCTGCTTCTTCTCCACCTTTTCGACGGTCAACCGACCGTCGGCGGCCTTCAGCAGGTTTCTTTCCCAATCGTGAGCGGTGTCACCATCCTCGACACTGAACTGGCCGAGCTTTTCGCCCGCGTAGTGGGTGAGCTTGGCGGCGAAATTCTGGCCCTTGCTGGAGACGTCGGCCTCCAGGCTCCAGTACTCCCGGGACTGGAAGCGTTCGATCTCCTCTTCGCGCTCGACGATCATCCGTAATGCGGGACTCTGCACCCGGCCTGCGGAGAGACCGCGGCGGATTTTCTTCCACAGCAGCGGCGAGAGATTGAAACCCACCAGATAATCCAGCGCACGGCGCGCCTGCTGGGCATTGATTAAATCGAGGGAGAGCTCCCGCGGATGCGCGACGGCATCCCGAACGGCGCCCTTGGTGATCTCGTTGAAGACCACCCGGCCCACTTCCTTATCCTTGAGCAGCTTGCGCTCTTTCAGTAGTTCATACAGGTGCCAGGAAATGGCCTCGCCCTCGCGATCCGGGTCAGTCGCAAGATAGAGCGCATCGGCCTTTTTAAGGGCCTTGGCGATGGCATCGACATGCTTGGCGTTTCGGTCGATCACCTGATAGCGCATGGCAAAGTCGTGCTCGGGGTCGACCGCCCCCTCCTTCGGCAGCAGATCGCGCACGTGCCCATACGAGGCCAGGACCTCGAAGTCCTTGCCCAGGTATTTCTTGATGGTCTTCGCCTTGGCCGGCGATTCAACGATTACCAGGTTTTTGGTCATACGGTTCGCTCGTTATAGAGAGCCCGGCGCTCCCGCCGGGCCGAGGCTGTTGTTGCCCTTAGTGATCCGATACGGCCGGGAAGTTCGCTTCTTTCCTCTCGGGGCTTGCTGAACCCAACCGGGATTTCCTTGAGCCCTAAACAGCAATGCCCGCGGCAGCGGGCATTGCAAGCAGATCCCAACGACGGAGTCTAGTGCAGCAAGCCCGCCATTTCATCCAGCACCAGATCTTCCATCCAGGCCACGGCGGCCTCCTGGCCGGGCTGGTTGAACAGCACCATCAGCACGACCCACTTGAGTTGATCGAGATCGCTGTCATCACTATCCAGGGCCATCACCCGGTCAATGACCATCTCCCGCGTGCCATGATCGAGGACACCCATCTGTTCGAGGAACAGTAGAAAACCCCGGCACTCGCTGTCCAGCCGCTCACATTCCGGGTCGGAGTAGATACGCACCGACTGCTGGTTGGCCAGCGGGTAGGAATCCGGACTGTCCTGCATCGTTGCCAGGCCTTCCAGCCAGTCGAACGCCTTGCCGATTTCGCTCTGGCGAAAACCGGCCTGCGTCAGTTCGCTACGAAGGGTTTCACGATCCGCCTCAAGATCGCCGTCATCGTCGTAGACATAGTTTTCGAATAGATACAGAAGAATCTCGAAAACGTCTTGTTTCATCTCACTCTCTCTTGACGGTACGGGCGTAGCCGCCAGCGACGGAGACCACGTACCCCTGCAATTCCAGGAGCAACAGCATGGAGGAAACCGCATCGGGCGTCAATCCGCTGCGCTCGACCAGCCGGTCCACGCTGGTGGGACTGTGATCCAGGCACACCAGGAGCTCCAGCTGTTCTTTGTCCAGCTCAGGCACCGATTCCCGGGAGGCTTTGTCGGCCTCCCGCGACGCCGGTGGTGTGTTCACTATCGCTTCGAGTTGTGGTGCCAGCTCTTCGAGGATGTCCTGTGCGGTCTCCACCAGCTTGGCACCATCGCGGATGAGCTGATGGCACCCCCGGGCCAACGGGTTATGAATGGAGCCGGGCACGGCAAACACCTCCCTGCCCTGCTCATTGGCCTGGCGGGCGGTGATCAGCGAACCGGAGCGCGGGGCCGCCTCCACCACCAGCGTGCCGAGAGACAGTCCGCTGATGATTCGGTTGCGGCGGGGGAAATGACCTGGCAGCGGCGCCGTACCCGGCGGGAATTCCGACACCAGCGTGCTGCCGGCCTCGACGATGGCATGGGCGAGCTCCCGGTGCCGTGCCGGATAGACCCGGTCGAGACCGGTGCCGAAGACGGCAACCGTGCTCCCTTCGGCCGACAGTGCACCGCGATGCGCGGCGGCATCGATGCCGAGGGCGAGCCCGCTGGTGACGGTCAGCCCCACACCCGCCAGGTGGTGCGCGAACTCTCGGGCCGTTTCGGCCCCCAGCGGGGTCGGATTGCGACTGCCGACCATGGACAGTTGCGGCCCGCTCAGCAGGGCGGCGTCTCCGCGAACGAAAAGGACCGGAGGCGCATCGGCAACAACGGCAAGCTGTTCAGGGTATTCGGGTTCGCCCTGGAGGAGCAATCGGCAGCCGGGCTCTTCGGACCAGGCAAGGTCCCGTTCGACCGCCACCCAGTCCGGCCCGCGGAGGTACGTGCCGAGTGCTCCCTGTTCACGCCCCTCCCGGAAAACGGCAACGGCACTACCGTAGCGCCCGAGCAGGTCGGAGAAGGTGACAGGACCCACACCCGGCGCATGCAGCAGCGCCAGCCGGTAATGCAACTCCTCCTTGTCATCGGTGGCATGCAAGAGATGCAGTTCCTTTGTGGTTCGGGTATTCCGGGACGGGCCTGCTACCGCAGAGAAACGTACAGGCGGCCGCAACGGGAGCAACCAATGCAACGAAAACCTCCTGGCTTTCGCTGCGACCGGTGCACTGCATCCCCGGGCTTCCCCCGGCACACCCTGCTCCCTGCGGTGCAAAGATTCGGTTTCATGGACCCCGTACTATGGGTTGGTCACCCGGTCCAGTACGTGTATCGGCCGAGTCGCCTCCATCACCAGCGCATAGCTCATCTTCTGGAAGGGTCGGAATACCATCATCACGCCGGCATACTGTTCGGGCAGAGTGACACGGCCGCCGACGACGGGATCGGACACGCTCGCGCCTTGCTGATAAATCGAAAGCACGTGGCCGGCCTCCATGCCCTCGCGCTCCCCGAGATTGATGGCTACCACCTGATACTGGCCAATCTGTGAAACGCCATCGATCACGGCAAGGATCTGCCCGTCCACCTGGTCCTGTGGCGCCCGCGGAACAAAATTGGCACTGAGGCGCTCGCGGGCGCCCGGCAGCAACCGATCGCCCTTCAGAGCCTCGCGCCGGGACTTGGACAGCATCAGTGTGGCGGGATCGCCGAATTGCTCGATTTTGGCGTCAGCGACATGGATCGCCTCGTAACCAAGCAGCTCGTTGTCGTCCGCGTTGCGGTAGGCCTGTCCTTTGCGCACCACCACGTAAGTGGTCAGGTCCGGCTCACTGAGGCCGCGCACGTAAACGCGGTTACCGGTGGCGGCAATCAGGTGTTCGTCAGCCGCAGCAACGATGTAGGGAGCGGCTTCCAACTCCTCTTCATCGAGGATCTGTGGCCGCTGCAAAAATGGGCGGATATTATCCAGGGGAATGGTGGCGATGGCCCGATCGAGTTCCTCGCTACGTATTCTGGGCGAGAGTCGCTCTGTGGGCAGCCGCGGATCGGCCCGCTGAACTTCAAGTGTCGGGCGCCCGTCTACATAGACAAGCCGGAGGACATCCCCCGGGTAGATCAGGTGTGGATTCTCGATATCGGGATTGTGCTGCCACAACTCCGGCCAATGCCAGGGGTCCCGGAGGAAACGGCCGGAGATATCCCACAATGTGTCGCCCTTTTTGACTACGTACAGCTCGGGGTAGTCAGGCTTGAGCGCGATCGGCTCCGGCTTTTTCGCCCGAACGGCCGGCTCGGGTTCGGCCTTGGGTTCGGCCTTGGGTTCGGTTTCGACCGCCGCTGCTGCCGGGATTTCCGATGGCGCGCTGGCGCAGCCATACAGCAGTGCAGCAACTGCAAGGGGCAGCAACAGGCGAATTGTGGGGTTATCCATGGACATCCCTTCGGTTAGGCAACCTGGACGGAGTTTATCCGAAAATGAACGGCGTCGACAGTGTGGGCGTCACAATGGCGAATTCAGTATGATCGGGTTACCGGGGTCTGCCGGAGCAACCCCCAACAGACCGGAACATTAGTCATGGCGATTTTAAACATCCTGCATTTCCCCGACCCCAGGCTGCGAAACCGGGCCGAACCGGTGGCGTCGGTCGATGACGAGTTGAGGCAACTGGTCGACGACATGCTCGAGACCATGTATGACGCGCCCGGCATCGGGCTCGCCGCGACCCAGGTCAATGTCGCCAGACAACTGGTGGTGATCGACATCTCCGAAGAGCGCAATGATCCGCTGGTCCTGATCAACGCAGAGATCCTGGAAAAAGACGGCATTGAAGAGATGGAAGAGGGTTGCCTTTCGGTGCCGGGATTCTTTGAAAAGGTGCAGCGGGCGGACCGTGTCAGGATCCGGGCGCTCGACCGGGACGGAAAGAGCTTCGAGATGAAAGCGGAGGGTCTGCTCGCCGTCTGCATTCAGCATGAACTGGACCATCTGGAAGGCAAGCTTTTTGTCGACTATCTCTCCAGCCTTAAGCGACAGCGTATCCAGAAGAAACTGGAAAAACAGCGCCGCCAAACCATGTAGACTCGCGTTTCACCACGCTATTTTGCGGCTTCGGGCGACTCCTGAACAGGAGCAGCCGAAGCCGCGAAGGGTTTTGATCGGTTTTTCAATGTCCTTTGCGGTAATTAATCCATATTCCGGGACAGCCCGTCGCCCCTCCCGGCAAATAACCATAGATTCCAATGCCACAACCACTGAATATCGTCTTCGCAGGCACGCCCGATTTCGCCGCCGCTTCGCTCCGGGCCCTGCTCGACTCCCGGCACCGTGTCACGGCGGTCTATACGCAGCCCGACCGGCCGGCGGGCCGCGGCCGCAAACTGAAGGCCAGTCCCGTAAAACAACTGGCACAGGAACATGGCCTGCCGGTTCATCAGCCGCCCAGCCTGAAAGACCCCGAAGAGCAGGAACGGCTCGCAGCACTGGCTCCCGATGTGATGGTGGTCGCCGCCTATGGCCTGATCCTGCCCGAAGAGGTATTGGAGATCCCGCGGCATGGCTGCCTGAATGTACACGCCTCACTGCTGCCCCGCTGGCGCGGTGCGGCCCCCATTCATCGGGCCATACTGGCCGGTGATGACGAAACCGGCATCACCATCATGCAAATGGACACCGGTCTGGATACCGGCGCCATGCTGCACAAGCGCTCGACGCCGATCGAGCCGCACGATACCTCGGAAAGTCTCCATGATCGGCTCGCAGCGATAGGGGGCAAGGCCCTGCTGGAGGCTCTGGATGCGCTTCAGGCCGGACAACTGACACCCGAGGCACAGGACGAGGCGCAGGCAAGCTATGCAGCCAAGCTCAGCAAGTCCGAATCCCGCCTGGACTGGACGCTCCCCGCCCGTGCACTGGCGCGCCAGGTACGGGCCTTCAATCCCTGGCCGGTCGCCCAGACCCGTTGGCGGGACGATACCCTGCGGGTCTGGGAGGCGGAAACGATCGAGGCCCCGACCAGTGATGCTGCACCGGGTACGGTAGTGGCCGCCGACCGTGACGGGATTGATGTGGCCACCGGAGACGGCATACTGCGACTGAAAAGGCTACAGCTTCCGGGCAAACGTCCCATGGACGTGGCAGACTTCGTCAATGCACACCAAATCCGGGACGAGCGGTTCAACGATGAGTGATGGTGCGGCACCACGTGTGAGTGCTGCACGGATTGTGGCCGGTGTATTGGCCGGTCACTCCCTCAGCGATCTCGTCCTGCGGGGGCTCGATGGCTTGCCGCCCAGGGATCGCGGGCTGGCCCAGGAGCTGGCCTACGGGACCGTTCGCTGGCACCCGCGACTCAATGCCATCCTGAAGCAGTTGCTCTCCAGGCCGCTCAAGGCCAGGGAGCGGGAAGTGGAAGCCCTCCTGCTGGTGGGGCTCTATCAGCTGCTGATCCTTGAGATGCCGCCCCACGCCGCTGTCGGCGAAACGGTGGCGGCAGTGGGAGCGCTGAAAAAGGAGTGGGCTCGAGGTCTCACCAATGCGGTACTGCGCCGCGCCGGACGTGAGCACCAGGCGCTGCTGGAGAAAGTGGACGGTGATGAAAGCGCCGCCACCGCCCACCCTGCCTGGCTCCTGCAGCGGCTGCAGGCCGATTGGCCGCAACAGTGGCCGGCGGTCGTAGAGGCCAACAATGCCCGCCCGCCGATGACCTTGCGAGTGAACGGTCAGAAAACCACACGCGAGGCCTACCTCGAGGCACTGCAAAAGGCCGATATCGGCGCTACAGCGACCGAATTCGCACCCTGCGGGATTCGCCTCGAACAGCCGGTTGGCGTCGATCGGCTGCCGGGATTCGAAGCGGGCAGCGCATCGGTCCAGGACGAGGCCGCACAACTGGCCGCCGCTCTCGTCGCACCCGCTGCAGGCGAACGGATTCTCGATGCCTGCGCCGCTCCCGGCGGCAAGACCGGGCACCTGCTCGAGCTCGTACCCGAGGCCCGCGTGGTGGCTCTGGATCGGGATGCGGCGCGGCTGCAACGGGTCCGGGAAAACCTCAGCCGTCTGGGGCTTTCCGCGGAGGTGGCAGCGGGAGATGCGGGGGCGCCCGATGCCTGGTGGGACGGACAGCCGTTTGACCGCATCCTTTTGGACGCCCCCTGCTCGGGGACCGGGGTGATCCGCCGGCATCCGGATATCAAACTGCTGCGCCGGCCCAGCGACATCGATGCCCTGGTGCAGGAGCAGCGGAGGTTACTGGAGGCACTGTGGCCCCTGTTGAGTCCAGGCGGTATGCTTGTCTACTCCACCTGTTCGCTGCTACGCGATGAAAACGATCGTCAGCTCGCCGCTTTTCTGGCGTCGCGTGATGATGCCGTTGAAGAACCGATTAGCGCCGCGTGGGGAAGGGCGGCAGCGGTAGGACGCCAGATACTGCCGGGCGAGAACGGAATGGATGGCTTCTATTACGCGCGTCTGAGCAAAACGATGAAATGATGTTGAAGCGCTGGCTCTCCGCACTGCTGGTCTCCCTGCTGCCACTATCAGCGGCCGTTGCAAAGGACGACTTTGTCGTTCAGGACGCCAAGACCCGGCTCGAGGGAGGCGTCTATCTGCTCGATGCCGAGGTCGACTATCGCTTCTCTTCCAAGGCGCTGGAGGCCCTGGAGAACGGTGTCCCGCTGGTACTGGTTCTGGATATCGAGGTGGAGAAAAAGCGTCCCTGGTGGTGGTATGACTCCGAAGTGGCCTCACTGGAACAGCGTTTCGAGATCCAATACCACGCCCTTTCCGACCAGTACCTGCTCAGCAATCTCAATAGCGGCGCCCTCTACGCCTACCCCACGCTCTCCTCAACGGCGGACGCGGTCGGACATATCCGCGGACTACCACTCCTGGATGCCAACCTGATCGAACCGGATGCCAGCTACGAAGTGCAACTCCGGTCACGGCTGGACATCGAATCTCTACCGTCGCCGCTGCGGCCTCTCGCCTACGTGACACCCGGGTGGCGCCTGTCGAGTGACTGGTACGAATGCACCTTAAGCCCCTGAAACGCCTCTTTTCGGGGGCCCGCCCGGTAGCGCTGCTATTCACGCTGCTGCTGGCTTCACTCTACCTGATGAGTGGCGCCACCCAGAACTCGGCTACCTTCGACAAGCTCTATTCACTGCTGCTGGCAGTCAATATCGCCGCACTGATACTGCTGGTCGGGCTGATCCTCCGTCATCTATGGCGACTGGTCGTCCAGTACAGGCAGCGTTCACCGGGTTCCCGGCTGACGGTCCGACTGGTGGTGATGTTCGTCTCTCTCGCGGTTGCCCCGGTTTCAGTCGTCTACTATTTCGCACTCCAGTTTCTCGATCGCGGCATCGACAGCTGGTTCGATGTCCGCGTCGAGCAGGCCCTCGGCGACGCTCTGGATATGGGTCGCACCGTTCTCGAAGGTCGCGTGCGCCAACTGCTGCGGGAGAGTCGCCAGATGGCTGAGACTCTCGGTCCGGTAGCCTCTTCCGATGCCACCCTGCGTCTATACGAGCTCCGCTCGGCGAGCGAGGCGCTGGAACTGACCCTGCTGACCCTCGACGGCACGGTGATTTCCAGCAGCAGCGCGGAGCCGGCGGAACTGGTCCCCGCCATTCCCAATTCAGCGATCCTGCTGCAACTGCGCCAGGGAGAGGATTTTGCCGCCCTGGAGCCGGTGAGTGAGGGTGGCGGGCTGCAGGTGCGCATTGCCGTTCGCGTACCCAAGAGTCACCCTGCCGGGGAAAAGCGCGCTCTGCACGCCCTGTTTTCGGTCCCCGGACAGGTCAGCGAGTTGGCCGACTCGGTACAATCGGCGTTCGCCGATTACCGGGAGCTGTCCTTTCTGCGCCAGCCGCTCAAGTACAGCTTCATCCTGACGCTGTCGCTGGTTCTCCTGCTGTCCCTGTTGACGGCCGTATGGGCGGCTTTTTTCGCGGCACGACGACTGGTGGCGCCCATTTCCGACCTGGTGGAAGGCACCAGGGCGGTGGCCGCCGGCGATTACGACAAAAAACTACCGCTGCCCGGACGGGATGAGCTCGGCTTCCTGGTGCGCTCATTCAACGAGATGACGCGCAAGATCGCGCTGGCACGGGATGAGGCGCACAAGAGCCAGCAACACGCCGAGGAGCAGCGCAGCTACCTGGAGACCGTCCTCGGCCACCTCTCCTCGGGAGTGCTGACCGTGGATACCAATTTGGTGCTGCGTACCACCAATGCCACCGCCGGACACATCCTGGGGGTTGAGTTGGCTCCGTTACTCGGGCGACCCTTCGTCGAACTGCGCGAGCGCCACCCGGCACTGGAATCGCTGGTGGAGTCCCTTCTGCCGCGGCTAAACGAGCCGGCCGGCGACTGGCGCATTGAAGTCGTGCTATTCGGCAGCAATGGCCGACAGGTACTGATGTGCCGGGGCTCGGCGCTACCCGGGGTGGGCGACATCCAGGGTGGGCACGTTATCGTCTTTGATGACGTCACTGCCCTGATCCAGGCGCAGCGAAACGCCGCCTGGGCGGAGGTGGCCCGTCGGCTCGCCCACGAAATCAAGAATCCGCTCACCCCCATCCAGCTCTCGGCGGAGCGTCTGCGGCGCAAATACCTCAAGGAAATGTCGGTCGAGGAGGCCGACCTGCTGGACCGTGCCACCCACACCATCATCCAGCAGGTAGAGGCGATGAAAACCATGGTGCGCTCCTTTTCCGAATACGCCCACACGCCGGAGATGGATTTCCGACCCCTCGATCTCAATGCCGTGGTCAGCGAGGTGGTGGAACTCTACCGAGGTGGCCATGCCACCATCAGACTCAAGCTGGACCGGGAGCTGCTGCCGGTGGAGGCCGATGCCGGGCGTCTGCGCCAGGTCCTCCACAATCTCATCAAAAATGCCATTGAGGCCGGCAGCGATGTGCACCCCGTGACGATTACCGTCGCCACATCCTGCCCCGGCAGTGACAGCTGCCGGTTCGCACAGCTAGACCTTACTGATGATGGCCCGGGGATTCCCGAAGAACTGCTGGGACGGCTTTTCGAACCCTATGTCACCACCAAACCAAAGGGGTCCGGATTAGGACTGGCGATTGTCCAGAAGATCATCGAGGAGCACGGGGGCATGTTGAGCGTGGAGAACACGCAACCCCGGGGCGTGAGCGTGAGCATTCGCCTGCCGATTCGGCAAACCGACGCCCTTGCTTCCTGACCGGTCAACAGGATTGCATCGCAAAGGGCGTCGCGGTTTTCGTGAAAGCCACACTGGTTGAATGACAAGACCCGAATGCTCGGTGGTACGATGAATTTTGCTTTTTCAGGAACTGACAACAGGATGGCAATGGCTTCGGCATATATCTTGGTCGTCGATGACGAACCGGACATTCGTACCCTGCTACAGGAAATCCTCCAGGACGAGGGCTATGAGGTGGCCACTGCCGAGTCCGGGGAAGAGGCGCGCCGGCTGCGGCGCGTCCGCCGTCCCGATTTGGTCCTGCTCGACATCTGGATGCCGGGAATCGACGGCATCTCTCTGCTCAAGGAGTGGAAAGAGGAGGAGGAGGACGGCAGTACCCCGATCATCATGATGTCCGGGCATGGCACGGTGGAGACCGCTGTAGAGGCGACCCGCCTGGGGGCCTATGATTTTATTGAAAAGCCGCTGTCGCTCGCCAAGCTGCTGGTGACCGTGCAGCGGGCGCTCGAAGCCTACAATCTCTACCGGGAAAACGCCGGCCTCAAGCGCCAGGCGCAGCCGGTTACCGAACCGGTCGGGAAGAGCGAAGCGATGCGCCGGCTCATCAATCAGGTTCGCCGCATTGCCCAGCACGACACGGCGGTGCTCATCAGCGGCGAACCGGGTTCCGGCAAGAGCCTGTTCGCCCACTATCTGCATGACTCGAGCCCGCGTCGTCGCGGCCCCTTCGTCGACGTCGGGGTGGCCTCGCTACTGGGGGACAATCCGGCGGTCGAACTCTTCGGCGGGGAAGAGGAGGGGCATGTCCAGTACGGGCTTCTGGAGCAGGCCAGCGGCGGCACACTGTTTCTCGACGACATCGGCGATATGGACGTGGCCACACAGGCCCGGCTGCTGGGAGCCCTGGAAACGGGCCGCTATCAACGCATCGGCGGCAGCGAACCGGTGAAGACGGATGTACGCATCGTCGCCGCCACGCGCTACGACCTGGAGCAGCGAATCGCCGAGGGACGCTTCCGTAACGACCTGTACTATCAGCTCAATGTAGTGCCGCTAACGGTCGTACCCCTGCGCCAGCATGCCGAGGATATCCCCGAACTGCTGAATTTCTACGTGGACTACTTCGTCAGTCAGGACAATCTGCCCTACCGGGATTTTTCGGTCTCCGCGCAGAACCGGCTGCGCCATTACGCCTGGCCCGGAAACGTCCGTGAGCTGAAGAATCTCGTCCAGCGTCTACTGATCGTGGGTCACAGCAGTCAGGTCGATGCCGATGAGGTGGATGCTGCACTCGGGAGCGCAAAGCACGCCTCGTCCCCCGCAGTGGGGGTCGCCTTCGACCTGCCCCTTCGTCAGGCGCGCGAGCAATTCGAACGCACCTACTTCGAACACCTGCTGCGGGAATATGGCGGCAACGTAAATCAGACCGCCCAGCACGCCGGCGTCGAACGCACCCACCTCTATCGCAAACTGCGGACACTGGGGATCGACCCGAAGCAGGTGGAATAGACGAGTGGCGAGTGGCGAGTGGCGAGTGGCGAGTGGCGAGTGGCGAGTGGCGAGTGGCGAGTGGCGAGTGGCGAGTGGCGAGTGGCGAGTGGCGAGTGGCGAGTGGCGAGTCTACAAGAGTAAACCCCACCGCCTAGCAACTAGCAACTAGCAACTAGCAACTAGCAACTAGCTACTAGCCACTCGCTACTACCTCAGGTGCGCGCTACAATGCGTACTTCCCGGGTGCGGCGAATGTGAAGCATGAAGATCATCATCCTCGGTGCCGGTCAGGTGGGTTCATCACTGGCGAACAACCTGGCCAGCGAAGCCAACGATATCACCGTGATCGATGTCGATGGCAAACGTCTGCAGGGCTTGCAGGACCGTCTCGATCTGCGCACGGTAGCGGGTCGCGGCTCGCATCCCGAGGTGCTGCGCCGGGCCGGGGCCGAAGACGCGGACATGATCATCGCGGTCACCAACTCGGATGAAACCAATATGGTGGCCTGCCAGGTCGCCTATTCACTGTTCCATACCCCCACCAAAATCGCCCGCGTCCGTTCCCAGCAGTACCTTCAAAACCCCGAACTGTTCACGCCCGAAGCGATTCCGGTCGACGTATTGATCAGCCCCGAACAGCTGGTCACCAATTACGTGGTCCAGCTCATCGCCCATCCCGGCGCATTGCAGGTGCTGGGCTTCGCCGAGGGCAAGGTGCAGCTGGTGGGCGTCAAGGCCTATTATGGCGGTCCACTGGTAGGCCACGAGCTGCGCACCCTGCGCGACCATATGCCCGGCGTGCAGACCCGGGTAGCGGCCATCTATCGCCGCGACCGGGCCATCATCCCGGAGGGCACGACCGTTATCGAGGCGGACGACGAGGTCTTCTTCATTGCCGCCAGCAAGGACATCCGGGCAGTAATGAGCGAACTGCGCCGCCTCGAAAAGCCGGTGAAACGGATCATGGTGGCCGGCGGCGGCAATATCGGCAAACGCTTGGCGATGGCGCTGGAAAACAAGTATCAGGTCAAGCTCATCGACCACAACATGGCCCGTACCCGGGATCTCTCCGAAGCCCTCGACAAGTGCATCGTCCTTTACGGCGATGCCGCCGACGAGGAGCTGCTCCTGGAGGAGAACATCGAAGAAACCGATGTGTTCTGCGCCATGACCAATGATGACGAGGCCAACATTCTCGCGTCGATGCTCGCCAAGCGGCTTGGGGCGCGCAAGGTCATGGCCCTGATCAACCGGGCCGCCTATGTGGATCTGGTCGAAAGTGGCGATATCGATATCGCAATCTCACCCCAGCAGGCGACCATCGGCTCCCTGCTCGCCCACGTACGCCGGGGTGATGTGGCCATGGTGCACTCCCTGCGTCGAGGCGCAGCCGAAGCCATCGAGGCAGTGGCGCACGGCGATCGACGTTCCTCGAAAGTGGTGGGTCGGGCGATCGAGGAGATCCGTCTGCCGCATGGCACCACCATTGGTGCGATCGTGCGGGGCGATGAAGTCGTCATAGCCCACCACGACACGGTGATCGAATCGGAAGACCATGTCATTCTGTTCGTCATCGACAAGCGCCGTATCCCCGACGTCGAACAGCTGTTCCAGGTGGGGATCACCTTCCTGTGAACTACGCGGGTCGAGATTCGGTACTTGTGGACCGCCCGGCCACGCCGCCGGGCGCGGCGGCTCGAATCCCGTTTCCCGCTGCTCGCCCCTGACCCATGCAATTTACTGTCGTTCAGCGCATTCTGGGCCTGCTTCTGGCCCTCTTCTCCACGACCATGCTGCCACCGGTAGTGGTCTCACTGCTGTTTGGTGACGGCTTCTACGAGTCGTTTCTGCTTGCCTTCGGCCTCACTCTTGCCACCGGGATCATGCTCTGGCTTCCGGTACGGAATATCCGCCGGGATCTGCGGCTGCGCGACGGCTTCCTGGTGGTTGTACTGTTCTGGAGCGTACTGGGAACGTTCGGCGCCCTCCCTTTCGCTGTCGGTGCCGAGCCCAACCTGTCGGTGACCGATGCGGTATTCGAGTCCATCTCGGGGCTCACCACCACCGGGGCCACGGTGATTACCGGCCTTGATCACCTGCCACCCTCGCTGCTCTATTATCGGCAGCAACTGCAGTGGCTTGGCGGCATGGGGATCATCGTGCTGGCCGTGGCAGTCCTGCCGATGCTCGGCGTCGGTGGCATGCAGCTCTACCGGGCCGAAACCCCGGGCCCGATGAAGGACAACAAACTTACCCCGCGCATCACCGAAACCGCCAAGGCCCTCTGGTACATCTATCTGGGGCTGACCGTTGCCTGTGTGCTGGCCTACTGGGTGGCGGGAATGAGCTTTTTCGACGCCGTGGGGCACGCCTTTTCCACCGTAGCGATTGGCGGTTTTTCAACCCACGACGCCAGCATGGGCTTCTTCCAGGACAAGCCGCTCATTGAGATGATCGCCATCATTTTCATGCTGGCATCGGGGGTGAATTTCGCCCTGCATTTCCTCGCCTGGCGATCACTGAACCTGCGCCCCTACCTGCGGGATGCCGAGTTTCGCACCTATGCCATCGTGCTGGGTGCCCTGGCCGTCATCACCTCCTCCTATCTCTACCTGGCGGAAGTCTTTCCAAATGCCTCGCAGGCGGTACTACACGGCGTCTTCCAGGCGGTGTCCATCGGCACCACCACCGGCTTCACCTCCGCCGACTACAGCCAATGGCCGGGCTTTCTGCCGGTGGTATTGCTGTTTGCCAGCTTTGTGGGGGGCTGCGCCGGCTCGACTGGCGGCGGCATGAAAGTGATTCGTTTTCTTTTGCTGATCAAGCAGGGGCTACGCGAGATCCTTCGCCTGATCCACCCCCATGCCATTATCACCATCAAGGTAGGGGGAAAGCCGCTCCCCAGTCGGGTGGTGGAATCGGTATGGGGCTTTTTCGCCACCTACGTGGCAATCTTCGCCATTCTTCTTCTGCTGCTGATGTTCACCGGGCTGGATCAGGTCACCGCGTTCTCCGCCGTCGCCGCCAGCATGAATAATCTCGGCCCCGGCCTCGGCGATGTTGCCGCCCACTACGGCAACATCAGCGACTTCGCCAAATGGCTGCTTTGCTTCGCCATGCTCCTGGGGCGGCTCGAGATCTTCACACTTCTGGTCCTGCTTACGCCTGCCTTTTGGCGGAAGTGATTTTTTCGACCTTTTAACCACTGAGAACACAGAGAAAGGGATTCCACCACGGAGCGCACGGGGAAAAAGATCGGACAATCTGTTTTACCGGGTTAGTCCCCGTGATTTCCAGTTCTTTTTAGGCGTGCGCAGCAGGGGATAGTGCTTGCAAAAAGCTCCCGGTCCCCCCATACAGTTTGTTCGTGTCCGCAGTGGTTTAAACCGTCATGCCTGATGATCCCCGCGCCAAATGGGACGCCCGCTACCGCGATGCCGATGCAGCAGAGGCGGCCCCTGCCCGTGTATTGATGGATTTTGCGCATCTCCTGCCGGAACGGGGCGAGGCGCTGGACGTGGCTTGCGGGTTGGGCGGGAATGCCCGTTTTCTTGCGCAAAAAGGACTTCAGGTGACTGCATGGGATATTTCGGCGGTCGCCATTCAGCGATTACGGGCCGCCACCGACGGACTTGCCCTTCAGGCCGGAGTCCGCGACCTGGTGCGCGAACCGCCTCCGGCCAACCGGTTCGACGTCATCGTAGTCAGCCGTTACCTTGAGCGCTCGCTGGCGCCGCACCTGACCGCGGCCCTGAAACCCGGTGGCCTGCTGTTCTATCAGACCTATACCAGGGAACGGGTGAGCGAAGCCGGACCGGGGCGGGATGCCTTCCGACTGGCGCCAAACGAACTGCTGGCGCTGTTCCCGGATCTGCGCGTGGTCGCCTATCGGGAGGAGGGCCGCCTGGGACGGCTCGACCGGGGCTTTCGGGATGAAGCCATGCTGGTCGCGGTGAAGCCGCTAGGAGCCTGTCGGACTTGACCGATCGTAGCGAGGGGAAGCCGGTTTGAGACAGATTTTTCGATCTTTCGAGGCGAATACGACTGCATGGACGCAGTCGTTAGAGCGACGCAGGAGCCAAAGCCGAGTGGGTCTATTTAACGAGAAAGATCGAAAAATATGGCCAAATCCGGCTTTTCCGCACTAGATCCGTGTTAAGTCCGACAGGCTCCTAGGCACGCTCATCCAGGATTAACGCAGACGCACTCGGGAGGATTCAACGTGTCGACCATCATCGAAAACCTCGAACGCATGCTGGCCAGCGGCCAGGACAATCCGATGCTTCGTTTTGGACTGGGCAAGGCCTACCTGAACGAAAAAGAGTTCGACAGTGCCGCCGAGCATCTGCAACGGGCGGTAGAACAGGACCCCGAATACTCCGCAGCCTGGAAACTGCTGGGCCGTGCCCAGGTGCAAGCCAAGCACACTGACGAGGCTGCCCAGGCCTTTCGGCGCGGCATCGAAGTGGCAACACAGAAGGGAGATGTGCAAGCTGCCAGAGAGATGGGGGTATTCCTCAAACGTCTCGAGAAATCGTCCGGGGGAGAACAGTAGAAGGGCCGGCGAACGCCGGCCCCTCCTTTCTTCAGGCCATCACTCCCCCTTCTCGGAGAGCCATTGGGCGAGCACGGCAATCTCTGCCTCGCTCACATTCGCCATGATGGGCTTCATAACCGCCGTCATGCCGTTATTCCGGGCACCACTCTTGATGTCCGTCATCTGTGTGACAAGGTACTGCACCGGCTGGCCCACCAGTTTAGGGTAAATGGGTGCCGTAGGTGTATTGCCGTCCGCACCGTGACAGGCCGCACAGCCCTTTGTCTCGTACAAGACCTGGCCGTCGGCTGCGAAGGCCGGCGCCGCGAAGGCTGCGCTCAGACCGACGACAGCCAGCATTTTGGTAAGCTTTCCGGTCATGGTTCACTCCTTTCGTGGGTTGGGTGTCAGACCCCTCAGCAGAATCCCTTCGCTTTTTTTTTGTCAGTATGGCTCGCCCGCCGGACATTTCATCCGGTTTCACTCCACCGTAACCGACTTCGCCAGGTTGCGCGGCTGGTCGACGTCGGTGCCCTTGAGTACAGCGACGTGGTAAGCCAACAGCTGCAGGGGCACCGTGTACAGTATGGGCGAGGTGACCGCATCGACCGCATCGAGCTCTAGCACGTGATCGCCGTTGTCCATGTGAATGCCCTTGCCTGCGAAAACGAACAATTCACCGCCCCGGGCCCGCACCTCCTGCAGATTGGATTTGAGCTTCTCCAGCAGGGAGTCGTTGGGCGCCACAGTAATGACAGGCATCTCGCTGTCCACTAATGCCAGTGGACCGTGCTTGAGCTCGCCCGCCGGATAGGCCTCGGCATGGATGTAGGAGATCTCCTTGAGCTTGAGCGCTCCCTCCATCGCCACCGGAAAGTGGGGGCCACGGCCGAGGAACAGGGCATGGCGCTTTTCCGCAAAGTGCCCGGCCATGACTTCGATTTGGCTGTTGAGTTCGACGGCGCGCTCCACCTGACCCGGGAGTTGCTTCAATGCGGCAACGATTGACTCCTCCTGCCCGGAGTGTGCCAGGCGGTGCCGGCGGCCGACGGCAATCACCAGCAAAAGCAGAGATACCAACTGCGTGGTGAACGCCTTGGTGGAGGCGACACCGATTTCGGGGCCGGCCCGGGTCATGAGCACCAGGTCGGTCTCACGCACCAGCGAACTTTCCGGAACATTGCAAATCGCCAGGGTATAGTCGGCAAATCCGGTGCGCCGAGCCTCCCGGAGAGCCGCCAGCGTATCGGCCGTCTCGCCGGACTGGGACATCAGCACCAGCAGATTGCCGTCTTCGGGAATCGGCTCCCGATAGCGGAACTCGCTGGCGACCTCGACGCTGCACGGCACGCCCGCGATACCCTCGAACCAGTAGCGGGCCACCATCCCGGCGTGATAGCTGGTGCCACAGGCTACGATGGTGATGCGGCGCACCTGGTCCAGAACGGCGCCGGCTTCATGGCCCAGACTGGCCTCGAGGAGCCGTCCCGCGCTGATGCGACCCTCCAGCGTGTCGGCGATAGCCCGCGGCTGCTCATGGATCTCCTTGAGCATATAGTGGCGGAATTCACCACGCTCGACCGAATCGGCCGAAAGCTCCGAGTCCCTGACGGGGCGGGTGACCTTGTTCCCCTCAGCGTCGTAGATCACCACACGTTCGCGGGTTATGTCGGCAATATCGCCCTCTTCCAGGAAAATAAAGCGGCGGGTGACCGGTAACAGGGCCGCGACGTCGGAGGCAATGAAGTGTTCGCCAATGCCGACGCCGATCACCAGGGGACTCCCCTGTCGGGCAGCCACCAGCCGGTCCGGTTCACGATCGGTGACGACGCCCAGGGCAAACGCCCCTTCGAGATCGGAGGCGGTACTCCTCACCGCCTCGAGGAGGTCGCACCCCTCGTGGAGATAGTCGTGAACCTGGTGAACGATGACCTCGGTATCCGTTTCGGAGGTAAAGAGGTGATCCCGCGCCAGCTGGCTGCGTCGCAACGCTTCATGGTTCTCGATGATGCCGTTATGGACAACGGCCACCGTGTTGCGACAAACGTGAGGATGGGCATTGTTGCCACTGGGCCTGCCATGGGTGGCCCACCGGGTATGGGCGATCCCGGTATAGCCGGCCAATTCCTGTCCCTTCAGGGCATCCGCCAGTCCGTCGACCTTCCCCGGTAGTCGCAGGCGCTGCAGGACCCCTTCCTCGTCGATGACGGCCACCCCTGCCGAATCATACCCCCGATACTCAAGACGGCGCAGGCCCTCGATGAGAATCGGAACGACATCCCTTTCCGCTACTGCTCCGACGATTCCGCACATGTTCTAAATCCTAATGTTCAGTGACTAGTTGCTAGTAAGGTAGCCCGAAGTTCCGATGAAAACACCATCCAGGCCGTCCCGCCCGACGGTTCTCCCTAACGTCACACTATCCTAGCCACTCGCTACTAGCCACTAACCACTTTTCTTGACAGGCCGTTTCCAGCCCTTGATGGTGATCTGCTTGCTCCGGCTGAGGGTCAGTTCACCGGCCGGTGTATCTTTGGTAATGGTAGATCCGGCACCGATGGTTGCGCCATCTGCAACTTCAACCGGAGCTACCAGTTGTGTATCCGAACCGATAAAGACGCCATCACCGATGTTCGTCTGGTATTTGTTGGCGCCGTCATAGTTACAGGTAATGGTACCGGCACCGACGTTGACATCGGCACCCATGATGGTATCGCCGATATAGCTGAGGTGGTTGACCTTGGATCCGGCACCGATGCGGCTCTTCTTTACTTCCACGAAATTGCCCACCTTCGCCTTTGCGGCCATCTCCGTGCCGGGGCGGACGCGGGCAAACGGACCAACCTGGCAGTTCGGTCCAATACGGGCCTGTTCGATGATGGTCATCGGCTCGACGGTCGTGCCCTCTTCGATCACCGCGTCCCGCAGGATGCAATTGGCGCCGATGGTCACGCCGTCACCAAGAGATACTTCCCCCTCGACAACAACATTGACATCGATGCTGACGTCCCGGCCCACCCGTAATGTCCCCCGCAGGTCGAACCGGGCCGGATCGATCAGGGTCGCCCCACTGCGCATCAACTCCTCGGCGCGACGACGCTGATAGCTGCGCTCCAGGGCGGCGAGTTGTACCCGGTCGTTAACACCGGATATCTCCTCGAGGTCATCGTCTATCACCGCTTCCACGGCGACCCCGTCGGCACGAGCAAGAGCAATTATGTCGGTGAGGTAATACTCGCCCTGGGCGTTGTTGTTTTCGACACGGCCCAGCCACTCTTTAAGGCGTGCGGCAGGCATGGCCATCATGCCCGTGTTCACTTCGCAGACACTCCGCTCTTCGGTGGTGGCGTCTTTTTGCTCGACGATTCGCTGCACCTGACCCTTGTAATCCCGGATGATGCGGCCGTAGCCGTGGGGGTCGTCCAGAATCGCTGTCAACAGTACCAGAGTCTCCCCGGATACGGCCTCTACAAGCCGCTGAAGCGTGTTGGGCCCGATCAGCGGCACATCACCATAGAGGATCAGGGCCGTGGCCTCTTCGGCGACTCCTGGCAGGGCGGCAGCGACGGCGTGGCCGGTCCCGAGTTGCTCGGCCTGTTCGGCCCAGTGCACAGACTCCTCTTCGAAGGTGTCAATGACCTGTTTGCCGCCGTACCCGTAGACGACGTGTATCCCGGTCGGCTCAAGCTGTCGGGCCGTATCGAGGACGTGGCCGAGCAGCGGCTTGCCCGCAAGGGGATGGAGAACTTTCGGGAGGGACGAACGCATGCGTGTCCCCTGCCCCGCAGCCAGAATGATGACTTCCAGATGATTGCTCATTGACGATGTGAGGCGTTATTTTGAAGTCAGTGTAGCGTGCCCGTCCGCTCCTGCACGTCACCGGCGGCAACCTCTTCCGGGGTCGCGTCGCGAATATCGGTAACTGTGACGTGGAACGTCAAATCCTTGCCGGCAAAGGGGTGATTGCCATCGAGCGTGACGGTCCCCTCATCGACGTGAGTGACCACCATCGTGAGCTTTTCGCCCTTTTCGTTCTCGAACTCTGCCTCGGCCCCCAGCTTGCGGTAGTCGGGCGGGACGTTCTCGATGGCATCGGAGAAGGACTTGGTCGGATCCCACTCACCGAATCCCTCTTTTGCCGGCAGTTGAACCGTAACCTCATCGCCCACCGTCTTGCCCTCCAGCGCTCTTTCGATAGGCTCGAAAAGCCCGCGATCGCGGCCGTGCAGATAAGATACGGGGACTTCGATCTGTTCGACGACCTGCTGCTGGTCGTCCAGGATGCTGTAGGTCACCGAGACGACTTTATTGACGCCTACCCTGGGCTCACTCATTCGTGCACTCCTCGCAAGCAAAAAAGGGGCAGTTTAGCACTGCCCTTTGTTCTTCTCACATCACGGGTTAACAACTCACGTTCGGACCACGGCTACAGGAGCGAGATCCGCGCCGCGCAGCGACACATTCCCTCGAATCTCGTACCTCAGCTACCGCCGGCCCTTGCGCTGCCGCAGACGCTGGATGGTCTGCAGCTGTGCCGCGGCCTGTGCCAACTCCGCTTCAGCCCGGGCATACTCTTCATCAGAGACCCGGTCCTGCATCGCCTGCTGGGCTTGCTCTTTCGCCTGCTGGGCGGCAGCCTCATCAAGACTCTTGGCGCGCATCGCAACGTCCGCCAGAACCGTCACCGTGTGTGGCTGAACCTCGAGCATCCCGCCGGAGACGAAGTAGAACTCCTCTTCTCCGCCCTGCTTCCGAACGCACACCTCACCAGGTGCCAACTGCGTCAGCAGCGGGGTGTGGCGGGGCATTATCCCAACCTCTCCCTCAACTGCCGGAGCGAACACGGCTTCCACCGTGCCGGAGTAAATCTCCGACTCGGCAGAGACGATGTCCACGTGCATTGTCATTGCCATAATTTCAATTCCAGGTTAAAGGTGCACTTCGGACGGCCGGAGCGGCCGCCCTAACACCCTCGAACAAGCCACTTGTCTCTTGCGGCTTGCCCCTTGCGACTTCCGGAGCCTGTCCGAGAAACGGCAGAGCAGGCTCCTAGAGAGATTTCGCCTTCTCAACAGCTTCCTCGATGGTGCCGACCATATAAAACGCCTGTTCCGGCAGATGGTCGTACTCACCCTCGACAATACCCTTGAAGCCGCGAATGGTCTCCTTCAGTGACACGTACTTGCCGGGCGACCCCGTGAAGACCTCGGCAACGAAGAACGGCTGCGAAAGGAAGCGCTGAATCTTGCGGGCTCGCGTCACCGTCAGCTTGTCCTCTTCGGACAGCTCGTCCATGCCCAGGATGGCGATGATGTCACGCAGCTCTTTATAGCGCTGCAGCGTACCCTGGACGGCGCGAGCCACTTCGTAGTGATCGTTGCCAACGACCAGTGGATCCAGCTGACGGGAGGTCGAGTCCAGCGGATCCACTGCCGGGTAGATACCGAGCTCGGCAATCTGACGGGACAATACCACCGTGGCGTCCAAATGCGCGAATGTCGTGGCCGGGGACGGATCGGTCAAATCGTCCGCAGGGACATAGACGGCCTGAATGGAGGTGATGGAGCCGGTCTTGGTAGAGGTAATGCGCTCCTGAAGCTGGCCCATCTCCTCAGCCAGTGTCGGCTGGTAGCCGACCGCAGAGGGCATACGGCCCAACAGTGCCGAAACCTCGGTGCCGGCCAGGGTATAGCGGTAGATGTTGTCGATGAACAGCAGCACATCGCGACCCTCATCGCGGAAGTACTCCGCCATGGTCAGGCCGGTCAGGGCGACACGCAGGCGATTTCCCGGCGGCTCGTTCATCTGGCCGTAGACCAGTGCCACCTTGTCGAGAACATTCGACTCCTTCATTTCATGATAGAAGTCGTTACCCTCACGGGTACGTTCGCCGACACCGGCGAACACGGAGTACCCGCTGTGCTCGATAGCGATGTTGCGGATGAGCTCCATCATGTTGACGGTCTTGCCCACACCGGCGCCGCCGAACAGGCCGACTTTACCGCCCTTGGCAAACGGGCAGACCAGATCGATAACCTTGATACCGGTCTCCAGCAGCTCGGTGCTGGCGGCCAGCTCTTCATAAATCGGCGCCTTGCGGTGAATCGCCCAGCGCTGCTCTTCGCCGACATCGCCACGTTCATCGATGGGATTACCCAGCACGTCCATAATGCGGCCCAGTGTGGCCTTGCCGACCGGCACCGAAATCGGCGCACCGCTATTGCCGACATCCATGCCGCGCTTGAGCCCGTCGGACGAGCCCATGGCGATGGTACGCACGACCCCGTCACCGAGTTGCTGCTGCACCTCGAGGGTCAATCCCAGCTCTTCGACGTTCAGCGCGTCGTAGACCTTGGGCATGGCATCGCGCGGGAATTGTGCGTCGACCACCGCGCCGATGATTTGAACGATCTTTCCAGAACTCATGGTCAGTCCCCTTAAAATACTCGAAACCTTGCTGCGCGGATCCTATACAGCCGCTGCGCCCGCGACGATCTCCGACAACTCTTGGGTGATTGCTGCCTGGCGGGCCTTGTTGTAGGCCAGCTGCAGCTCCTCGATCAGACTTCCGGCATTGTCGGATGCCGCTTTCATGGCCACCATTCGGGCAGCCTGTTCGCAAGCGATATTTTCGACCACACCCTGGTAGACCAGCGACTCGATGTAGCGCATCAGTAACTGTTCCAGGACCTGCTCGGCGTCCGGCTCGTACAGATAGTCCCAGTGATGCTTGAGTTCGGGGTCGAGCTCTCCGGCCCGGATCGGCAGAAGCTGTTCGACGGTCGGCTTCTGCGTCATGGTGTTCACGAATTCGTTGAACACAATGTACAATCGGTCGATTCTCCCTTCATCGAATGCCTCCAGCATCACCTTCACCGCACCGATCAGGTCCTGGAGCCCGGGTGCATCCCCGAGCTGCGTCGTCTGGGAGACGACGTTCACCTTGATCCGCTTGAAAAATCCGGCGGCCTTCTGGCCGATAAGGCATGCATCGACCTCGACATTGCGCTCCCGCCACTCCTTGACGGTCTGCAACGCCACCTTGAACTCGTTGGTGTTCAGACCGCCACAAAGACCCCGGTCCGACGAAACGATAATCATCCCGACCCGCTTGACCTCGCGCTCCACAAGGTAGGAGTGCTTATACTCCGTATGCGCGTGCGCCAAGTGACTGATCACCTTATGCATCTTGTCGGCATAGGGTCGGGAAGCCACCATCCGGTCCTGCGCCCTGCGCATCTTGGACGCAGCCACCATCTCCATGGCGCGGGTGATCTTCTGAGTGTTCTTGACACTCCCGATCTGGGTACGTATCTCTTTTCCGCTGGCCATCAAGTGCCTCCCGCTTACCAGGTATGGTTGGCTTTAAAGTCTTCGACGGCCTTTCGAAGCGCATTTTCGATCTCGTCGTTGTAATCGCCCGAAACGTTGATCTTTTCCATCAGGTCCGACTGCTCGGATTTCATGTAGGCCTGTAGCGCCTGTTCGAAATCCACGACCTTTTTCGCACCAACGTCATCCAGGAAGCCCTGGTTGGCGGCAAACAGCGACACAGCGATCTGAGCAACGCTCATGGGCTGGTACTGTTTCTGCTTCATCAGTTCGGTAACGCGCTGACCGCGTTCGATCTGTTTGCGAGTCGATTCGTCCAGATCGGAGGCGAACTGAGCGAAGGCCGCCAATTCACGATATTGCGCCAAATCCAGACGTGCACCACCACCAAGCTTCTTGACGATCTTCGTCTGAGCTGCGCCACCGACGCGGGAAACCGAAAGGCCGGCGTTGATGGCCGGGCGGATGCCCGCATTGAACAGGTCGGTTTCGAGAAAGATCTGACCGTCGGTGATGGAGATCACATTGGTCGGCACGAACGCCGAGACGTCGCCCGCCTGGGTCTCAATGATCGGCAGCGCGGTCAGGGAGCCGGTCTTGCCTTTCACTTCGCCGTTGGTAATCTTCTCCACCTCCGCGGCATTGATGCGTGATGCACGCTCCAGCAGCCGGGAGTGGAGATAGAACACGTCACCGGGATAGGCTTCGCGGCCCGGCGGCCGACGCAGCAGCAGCGACACCTGGCGATAGGCCCAGGCCTGCTTGGTCAGGTCATCGTAGACAATCAGGGCATCTTCGCCGCGGTCACGAAAGTATTCGCCCATGGCACAGCCGGCATAGGGACTGATGTACTGCAGCGCAGCCGAATCAGAGGCGGCAGCTGCCACCACGATGGTGTGCTCCATGGCGCCGTGCTCTTCGAGCTTGCGCACTACACCCGCAATAGAGGAAGCCTTCTGGCCAACCGCTACGTAGATGCACTTAACACCGGTACCCTTCTGGCTGATGATCGCGTCGATAGCGACAGCGGTTTTGCCCGTCTGGCGATCGCCGATGATCAGTTCACGCTGACCACGACCAATCGGCACCATCGCATCAACCGATTTCAGACCGGTCTGCAGCGGCTGATCGACCGACTGGCGGTGAATGACGCCGGGCGCGATCTTCTCGATTGGCGAGGTCTCCGTGGCATCGATCGACCCCTTGCCATCGATGGGTACACCCAGAGAGTTGACCACGCGCCCCAACAGGGCCTCGCCCACCGGCACCTCCATGATACGACCGGTACAGGTGACCTTGTCGCCTTCGGAAATGTGCTCGTAGGCGCCCAGGATGACCGCACCGACCGAGTCACGCTCGATATTCAGCGCCAGGCCGAAGGTGTTGCCGGGAAATTCGAGCATTTCGCCGGACATGACATCGGCCAACCCGTGAACGCGCGCGATACCGTCCGTCAGACTGACGACGCTACCTTCGGTGCGCGCTTCGGTGACCACGTCGTAGTCGGCGATGCGCTTCTTAATCAGTTCACTGATTTCTGAAGGATTCAGTTGCATTGTAATGTGTCCTCTAATCGGTCCGGTTTAGCGCAGCAGCTGATGAGCCAGCTTGTCCAGCTTGCCGATGACCGAACCATCGATGACCACGTCTCCCGCACGGATAATGGCCCCACCGAGCAGCTCTTCATCGATTTTGCAGTCGAGCGTGACATCACGGCCAAATCGCTTCGTCAAGGCCGACGCAATCGCCTTCTTCTGTGCATTCGACAAGGAATGGGCGGAGGTCACCTCGGCCCGCAGGGTCCCTTCGGCAGTAGCACGCTCGACCTCGTACAAAACGGCGATTTCCGGCAGCAGCTCGAGTCGGTTATTTTCCGCCAGGACGCGGATCGTGTTCTTGGCGCCGGCATTCAGGCGTTCGCCGCAGACATCGAGAAAGATCGTCGCCGTCTGCTCACGATCGACCCTCGGATCTTCGATCAACGCGGCCATGTCGGGATCGCTTGCGACGAGAGCGGCAAAGGCCAGCATGTCAGACCACCCCTTCAGATCGCCTTCATCCCGGGCGAGACTGAAAATGGCCTGGGCGTACGGGCGTGCGATGGTTATCAGTTCAGCCATTTGGGTACAGCCCTTATATCTGCGCCACGAGGTCCTTGAGAAGGTCCTCTTGTGACTTCTCGTCGATCTCCCGGGCGAGCACTTTCGATGCGCCGGCCACAGATAGCGAGACCACCTTGCCACGCAGACTCTCTTTGGCGCGGTTAACTTCCTGCTCGATATCCGACTGGGCGGACGCCTTGATGCGCTCTCCTTCGGTACGGGCAGTCTCTTTGGCCTCTTCAACGATCTCGCTGCTACGCTTCTGGGCCTGGGCGATGATCTCTGCGGCCTTCTCTTTGGCCTCATGGATCACCTCGGCGGCGCGTTTCTCCGCAAGCTCCTGCTCGTGTTTTCCACGTTCGGCGGCCGCAAGACCATCAGCGATGCGCGTTTTCCGGTCCTCCATCATCTGGGTCATCGGATCCCAAAGGAACTTCCAGACGAACCAGACCAGGACGAAGAAGGTCAGCATCTGCCCAAAGAGGGTTGCTGTTACATTCACGTCTTCTATCTCCCGTATGGGTTGGCGAAACTGGCTGAAAAACTCCGGCTTAGCCGACCAGCGCGCCCACGAACGGGTTGGCGAATACAAACCACATGGCCATACCCAGCACGATCATCGGAAAGGCTTCCATAAGTCCGCCGGTAAACAGCATCTGGCCCATCAGCTGCGGACGCATTTCGGGCTGACGCGCGATACCCTCAATGTACTTGGAGCAGATCAGGCCCCAGCCCAGAGCGGAACCCAGGCCGGCGGCGGCAAGGATGATACCGACACCGATTGCGGTGAAGGCGTAGACGTTGGCGAGAATGGATGGATCCATTGGAGCTCTCCTCGATATAGTTGTGAAAAGTTGATATTAAACAGTGAAGAAACGGTTCTGCGGTTAGTGGTCGGCCTGCGAAGCCATGCTGAGATAGACAATCGTCAGCAGCATGAAGATGAACGCCTGCAGGGTAATGACCAGAATATGGAAAATGGCCCAGCTGCCACCCAGGGGCCACTGAATCCACCAGGGCAGCAGGGCGATCAGAAGGAAGATCAGTTCGCCGGCGAACATGTTTCCGAACAGACGAAGCCCCAGACTGACGGGTTTGGCCACCTCTTCGATCGTGGTCATGACGATATTGACCGGTATCAGCCATTTTCCGAACGGGTGGAAGAGGAACATCTTGATGTACCCGATCACACCCTTGGAGCGAATGTTGTAGATGATAATGAGGCCGAAGACAGAGAGAGCCAGAGCGAAGGTAGTACCCAGGTCGGTGGTCGGCACAACTTTCAGGTAATGAACACCCATCATCTCCGCAAGCTTGGGCAACAGATCGACCGGGATCAGATCCATGGCATTCATCAGGAACACCCAGACAAAAATGGTCAGCCCCAGCGGTCCCACCAGCCGGTCGCGGCCATGGAAGATGGATTTCACCTGGCCGTCTACGAATTCGAGAATGGTTTCAAGCAGATTCTGCATGCCGGCGGGCTTCTCGGCATCGAGACTACGCCCGATCCTCCAGCTAACCAGCATGATGAGAGCGGCCAGAAGTCCTCCGAAAAACAGGGTATCCAGGTGCCATGTCCAGAACCCCTCGCCGACACTGAGATTGGTCAGGTGGTGCTGGATATAGGTAACCGGACTATCGGTTGCAGGTGCGGTCGCGCTACTCACGGTTTCACTCCAAGAACAATTATGAATTCGGTTTTTGCAGGTGGGAGGGCGCACTGTTGAAGAAATATCCAACTTGCGCCACGCCGAAGCCCACGATAATGGCGACCGGGTCCAGATTCAGAAAGACGATCCCGACGGCAATCAAGCCGGGCGTGGCCAGAAAGCGTATGGCCGCGCCGATAAACAACTCCATCATTCCGCGCTTCAAGTCGCTGGCGGCCGACTCGGAGGCCCGCGCGAGCCGCTGTGCACTGACAAGGGTATTGAAGAGGGCGATGGCTCCCCCGAACACCGCGGCCAAAGCCGGTTCCCAGCCTCTCAGCACAAGAAAAGTCCCGGCCGCCAGCAGGGCCAGGGCTGCCTGAATCGTCAGGAGCCTGCGGGTCATACCCAGCAGGACCTTTGCCGCATAACTCATTAAATTAGGCAACCGGGGCGGCTCGAGCACGCCCCTCTGGGTCTCGGTTTGTTCACATCGCCGAGTCGAGCTTCAGCGGCGCGAAAGTATATAAACCTCAGCCCGGAGCGTCAATGATGCACCAATAAAAAGGCCTTATATAAGTAATAATAAATGTAACGATAAGGGAATTTACAAGCCCGGAGTACACGGAACAAGCCTAGCTGAAGGTGGTGTAGGTACAGTGGCGAGTGGCGAGTGGCGAGTGGCGAGTGCAGTGTGGCGATCTTCTCACTGGAGGCGCAATCCTTGTAGATCGGGCTTCAGCCCGACAAGCGAAGGCCCGGCAAGGGAGCGCTGTCGTAACCGGCGGCTTGAAGCCTGCCCGCACAGGGGAATTCGGAGCGGGCGGTTCATGGCGCGGCCTACGAGATATGTTCGAGAATCCCGTCGAGTTCGTCGAGGGTGTTGTACTGGATCACCAGTTTGCCCTTGCCCTTGGGACCATGCTGAATGGCAACACGGGCACCGATACGCTCCCCGAGTGACTCCTCGAGGCGGCGAATATCGGGATCGACCTTCTTCTCCGGCGCCTTCTCCGGCGCACCTTCGCAGAGCCGCTTCACCAGCTTTTCGGTCTCGCGCACGGACAGTCCCTTGCCCACCACCTGACGGGCAGCCTGACTCTGCAGGTCGCCACTCAGGCCCAACAGGGCACGGGCGTGCCCCATCTCCAGATCGCCGTTCTCCACCAGGCGCTTGACGTCCGGAGCGAGACTCAGCAGACGCAGCAGATTGGATACCGCGGCCCGCGAGCGGCCCACTGCCTCCGCCACCTGCTGGTGCGTCATGCCGAATTCGTCGACGAGGCGCTGCAAGGCATGGGCCTCTTCCATGGCGTTGAGCTCTTCGCGCTGGATATTCTCGATCAGCGCCATGGCGATGGCTGCCTCGTCGGGCACATCGCGGATTACGGCCGGAATCTCGTGCAATCCGGCGATCTGGGCGGCGCGCCAGCGGCGCTCGCCGGCAATGATCTCGTAACGTCCCTTTTGCGCCAGCGGACGAACGACGATCGGCTGGACCACCCCCTGCGAACGAATCGAGTCGGCCAACTCTTCCAGCGTATCGGGGTGCATATCGAGCCGCGGCTGATACTTGCCGCGCTGGATCACATCCACCGGCAGGTGACGGAACTCACTGTCGTGTGTTTCCTCACCCGTGCTATCACCGGTTGCCTCTGCAGGGGAACTGCCGGCCCCAAGCAGGGCATCCAGGCCTTTTCCGAGCCGTCGCTTTCTGGTTGCCATGGTTTTTGTCGTCGGTAGGTTCGTCTAGTGGTCCATGCCGGAAATAGTGTAACGCTCAGCCGGTCTCACAAGCGCCCTCGGCAAGGCGCAGGAGTACAAGACTGGCCGCGTAGCCAATTCAAGCGACTGCAACGCGGCCGAGGGTGCTTGCGAGCCGACCCGAACGTTTCATAGATTCACCGCAAAGACGCCAGGAGCGCCAGCGACGCAATGGGTTATCGTGGCACGTCGGAGTGTAACCGCAAACGGCAACAAACGTTGCGGCGACGCGCGAAAGACTCGTCATGGAAATCAGTTTCTTCGCATCCTTTGCACCTTTGCGGTGAATACCGTTTCACTCCGCGCTTGCGGTTTCCGCACCCAGCGCCTGTTTCTCATAGCGGCGCAGGATCTCGCCGGCAAGCGCCAGATAGGAGATGGCCCCGCGCGACGAGCGATCATACGCCATCGCGGGCACCCCGTGGCTGGGCGCCTCCGCGAGCCGGACGTTACGGGGGATCACCGTGCGGTAGACCTTGTCCCCGAAATGGGTGATCAGCTGGCGCGACACATCGACTGCGAGATTGTTGCGCGGGTCATACATGGTCCGCAGCAGACCTTCCACCTCCAGGGCGGGATTCACCGAGCCGCGGATCTGCTCGACGGTATCGAGCAGCGCGCTGAGCCCCTCCAGGGCATAGTACTCACACTGCATGGGGATCAGCACCGAGTCGGCCGCCACCAGCGCATTCAGGGTGAGCATGTTCAGGGAGGGGGGACAGTCGATCAGAATGAAATCGTACTCCGCGGCCATGGGACGCAGAGCGCTGCGAAGCCGCCGCTCCCGCCTCTCGACCCCCATCAGTTCCACTTCCGCTGCAGTGAGATCGGAGGTGGTCGGCAATACGTCGTAACCGGCCTCTTCGGCACGGACAATCACCTCGATGGGAGCAGCGCCCTCGAGGAGGACATCGTAGGAGCTCTTTTCGAGATCGTCCCGGTCCACGCCACTGCCCACAGTGGCGTTCGCCTGCGGGTCGAGGTCGACCAACAACACCCGCCGCCGGGTGGCGGCAAGGGAGGCCCCCAGATTGATACAGGTGGTGGTCTTGGCGACCCCGCCCTTCTGGTTTGCCACCGCGATAATCCTGCCCATACCCCTGCCCTGTCTGATTGACTAGCTACTGATGACGATCAGGTGCCGCTGTTCCTGCTCAAGCCCCGGAACCCTTAGCCGTATCGCCTGCGCCGACAGGCCCGCGGGCAGCGCTGCAAGCTCCGCTTCCGGCCGCGCTCCCTTCATGGCCAATACCCGGCCCCGGGGCGCCAGCAAGTGACTGCATCCGGAGACGATCTCGGAAAGGGAGGCAAAAGCGCGGGCGATCACCACATCAAAGGGTGCATCGGGGCGGTACGTCTCCACGCGGGAATGTACCACAGTCACATTCCCAAGCCCCAATTCAGCCTTGGCTTGTGTGAGAAAGCGTGTCTTTTTGCCATTGGTATCGAGTAGGAAAAAGCTGCTCCCGGGGAAGGCCACCGCCAGCGGGATCCCCGGCAATCCCGGCCCGGTGCCCACGTCGATAACGCGCAGTGCATCATCCGGGTGGCACCCGTGCGTCAGATACGGAGCCACCGCCAGCGAATCCAGCAGATGCCGTACCACCATGCTGTGCGGCTCCCGGACCGCAGTCAGGTTATAGGCCCGGTTCCATTTCGCCAACAGGTCGACGTAGGCGATCAACAGCTCCCGCTGCGCCTCCGACAACGCCAGCCCCGTCGCTTCCAGGCCGGCGTCGAGGCTCTGGCGCAGGAGGGTCATTGGAAAACACCTTCAACGCAAAGACGCAAAGACGCCAAGGGCGCAAAGAAGAGAAAAGCGCTATTCCCGGCCGAATTGCATCCCGGCCCGAGCCTATATATACCCCCAATCCCCTGTTCCGCATCCAAAATTCTGGATTCCATCAGATCAACCTTTGCGTTTTTGCGCCTTAGCGTTTTTGCGTTGAGATCGGTTGCCCCGAGCTCTTTTTCAGGAAGACCAGCAGCAGAGAGACAGCGGCGGGGGTGATACCGGGGATGCGGGCGGCCTGGCCGAGAGTGACCGGGGCGTGGCGATTGAGTTTTTCCTGCACCTCGGCGGAGAGGCCGCGCACCGCGGTATAGTCCATCCCCTCGGGCAGGGGAGTGTCTTCGTGGCGGCGCGCGCGTTCGATCTCCTCGCGCTGGCGATCGATATAACCTGCGTATTTGGCCTGGATAGCCACCTGTTCGGCGGCCGCCGGAGCCTGCAGACCCGGTCCGGCTACGGCCAGGGCCATCAGTGAGTCATAACGCACATCGGGACGGCGCATGAGCTCCGAAAGCCGGTATTCGCGTGTCAGCGGCTGCCCGAAGACCCGCTGCGCGTCCGCCGCGTCGATATCCCGGGGGCGCAAAACCGTTGACTCCAGCCGCGCCTGCTCTCTTTCGATGGCCTCGCGCTTGGCCTCGAAAGCTGCCCAGCGAACATCGTCGACCAGACCCAGCTCCCGACCGATCGGCGTCAGGCGCAAATCGGCATTGTCCTCGCGCAGCAGCAACCGGTATTCGGCACGGCTGGTGAACATGCGGTAGGGCTCGCTGGTACCGCGGGTGATCAGGTCATCCGCAAGCACACCCAGATAGGCCTCGTCACGACGAGGTGACCACGCCTCCTGTTCGCGAACCCGGCGTGCAGCGTTCACGGCGGCCAGCAGTCCCTGGGCCGCGGCCTCCTCGTACCCGGTGGTGCCGTTGATCTGGCCGGCGAAAAACAGGCCCTCGACAAAGCGGGTCTCCAGCGAGGGCTTCAGGTCCCGCGGGTCGAAAAAGTCATACTCGATGGCGTAGCCCGGACGTGTAATGTGGGCATTCTCGAAGCCGGTCATGGAACGTACCAGCTCAATCTGCACGTCGAACGGCAGCGAGGTGGAGATGCCGTTGGGATAGACCTCGTGGGTATCCAGCCCCTCCGGCTCCACGAAGATCTGGTGTGAATCGCGCCCGGCAAAGCGCACCACCTTGTCCTCAATGGATGGGCAGTAGCGCGGCCCCACCCCTTCGATGATCCCGCCGTACATGGGCGAGCGATCCAGACCGCCGCGAATGATGTCGTGGGTGCGGGAGTTGGTGTAGGTGATATGGCAGGGGACCTGCCGCGGGTGCTCTTCGGTATGGCCGAGAAAGGAGAAGACAGGGGCGGGATCATCCCCCGGCTGCGGCTCGAGCCGGCTGTAATCGATACTGCGTCCGTCGATGCGCGGCGGTGTTCCGGTCTTCAGGCGCGCCACCCGAAAGGGCATCTCCCGCAGCCGGTGGGCCAGGGCATTGGCGGGCGGGTCCCCGGCACGGCCGCCCTGATAGTTCACCTGGCCGATGTGGATCACACCGCCCAGGAAGGTACCCACCGTGAGCACGACAGTCGGGGCCTGGAATCGCAGCCCCATCTGGGTCACCACTCCCGCCACCCGCTCCCCCTCGACGATAAGGTCCTCCACCCCCTGCTGGAAAAGCGTGAGGTTTTCCTGATTTTCCAGCGCGTGGCGTACCGCCTGCCGATAGAGCTGCCGATCGGCCTGGGCCCGGGTGGCGCGGACCGCCGGCCCCTTGCTGGCATTGAGGATACGAAACTGGATGCCGGCACGGTCGATGGCCCGCGCCATCAGTCCACCCAGCGCATCCACCTCCTTGACCAGATGCCCCTTGCCGATCCCGCCGATGGCCGGGTTGCAGGACATCTGTCCGAGGGTTTCGATGTTCTGCGTCAGCAGCAGGGTACGCATACCCATGCGGGCGGCAGCCAGCGCCGCCTCGGTCCCGGCGTGCCCGCCGCCGACCACGATGACATCGAAAGAGTGGGGGTAATCCATATCAGGCTCCGTAACAGAGGCGCTATTGTAGCCCGCAGCCGACACGGCGTTAACCGCAAAGACGCAAAGAGCGCGAAGAAGACACGGAAAAGAACGCACCGCAGAGGCGCAGAGTACGCAGGGATTTGCAGAGGTAATCCCGCAAAAACAACGAGGCCCACCGTTGGGACGCTCTTTCCGTCGCCTATCGCGGCGAGGCGCCGCTCCTACCCCAAAAATTATACTCCGGGGACCTCCGCGTACTCCGCGTCTCTGCGGTGCAACCCGATTTGCTTTTCTTTGCGCCCTTTGCGTCCTTTGCGGTTAAACACTCCGGGAACTTACGCCCGCCCAAAAGACCCAATAGACATACCGTTTTGTTAGTGAAGAGAAGGCCATGAAACAGACCATTACCGATGATCTGCGCCTGTTGACCGCGACACTGCCAGGCCCCTTGCGGGCGGCCGTGGAGGCACTGCCTGCCGATCAGCTGCTGGAGATCATTCTGGACCTCGGGCGGACTCCCCAGGCCCGACTGGCGCGCGGAGCCGTGGAGCTTTCGGACCGGCCCATTTCGCGCGAACTGCTGACCGAAGTCGTTTCGGGTCTGGGTGATTTCGGCGCCGACAACCGTGCCGGGATCGAGGGCACGCTGCACCGCATTTCCGCACTGCGCAACCGTCGCGGCGAGATCGTCGGCCTGACCCTGCGCGTGGGGCGCGCGATGCAAGGCACCATCGATCTGATTCGGGAGTATGTCGAGGGCGGCAAGAGCCTGCTGCTGCTGGGCCGGCCCGGAGTCGGCAAGACCACGAAACTGCGGGAGATCGCCCGGGTGCTGGCCGATGAGTTCGATCGGCGCGTGGTGGTGGTGGATACCTCCAACGAGATCGCCGGCGATGGGGATGTTCCCCACCCGGCCATCGGGCGCGCCCGGCGCATGCAGGTACCGCATCCGAACCGGCAGCATGCAGTCATGATCGAGGCGGTGGAGAATCACATGCCGGAGGCGATTATCGTCGACGAGATTGGTACCGCTGAAGAGACCCTCGCCGCCCGCACCATTGCCGAGCGCGGCGTCCAGTTGATCGCCACCGCACACGGCAACAGCCTCGACAATCTGGTGAGAAACCCCACCCTCGCCGACCTGGTGGGCGGCGTACAGACCGTCACACTGAGTGATGAAGAAGCGCGTTTTCGCCGCAGCCGCAAGAGCGTCAACGAACGCAAGAGCTCGCCCACCTTCGAGGTGGTGATCGAGCTGACCGATCGGGAGACCTTCACCGTTCATCCCGACAGCGCCACTGCAGTCGACCAGCTGTTGATGGGCAGAGCCCCTCACGGAGTTCGTTTCGGAACCATCGCCGGGGACAGCGAGACGCCGCGGCCGGCGCCCGCAGTCGTACCCGAATGCAGGCAGCCGCAGCCGATGGAGGAACCCGCCCACCCTCTTCGCATTCATGCCCACGCCCTCTCCCGCGATTCGGTGGAGCGGGTGATTCGTGACATGCGTCTCGATGCCCGTACGGTACGCAGTCCCGAACAGGCGGATTTGATCCTGACGCTGCGCTCCCGGGCCGCCGATCCGAGCATCCTGAACCTGGTGGCAACCACCGGTATCCCGCTACGACAGGTCAAGAAGAACACCACCGCCCAGATCCGGCGTCTGCTGCAGACCACCCTGCGGGAAAACGAAGAGTGGGAGGAGCGCTTCGCCAGCTAACAGATTTTTTACCACAGAGAACACAGAGAACACCGGATGTAATGAACAATGGCTCTTGGGACAGGCTCTCGCCAAGACCGAAATAAAATCAGGGATCAGAACGTCTGTTTCCGATCGCTATTCTCGGACAGGCTCCTAGACTTTGGGCAATCTCATACGGAGGTGAATCATGCCGAGCGATTTGGATCCGATAGTGGGTAACTGGTACCGCGACAAGGTCGAAAAAAGCCAGCGCTTCGAGGTGGTTTCACTGGAGGAGGATGCCGGCACGGTCGAGATCCAGCACTTCGACGGCAATGTCGAGGAGTGGGATCTGGAAGAGTGGTACCTGATGGATTTGGAGTCCATCGAGCCCCCCGAGGACTGGACCGGGCCCATGGACGAAGAGACCCGGGGCGACCTGGTCTACATGGATTCGGACATGAAGCCCGAGGAGTGGGAAGAGCCGTATCAGGAGGCCCATGAACGTACCCGTGGCCCCGACGAGGAGTACCGAGGTGACGAATGGGCCGACAAGGACCTTGGCAAGGAGGAAGAGTGACTAATTACCGGTGCCGGCGGCAGACGCCGAGCCGATTTAGCCATTCACCAGCCATCCGGCGCCGTACTGTTCGACTAAATTGACTGGCAAGCAGCCGCTCTTTGGATGCGGACAGTTGGATGGTGGTCCACCCCAGGTGGGATTCACAGCCCACTTCGATGCTCCACTCCCCGCCCTCGGCCTCCACTTCGAACAGAAACGCCTCCAGTTTCAGGTCTTTCAGCACGCCCGCTGCCGCCTCGCGGGCCTGTATCCGTTCCGCAGAAGCCGAAGCCATTCCCGCGCCCAACCCTTAATTAATGGTGGTGGACTACGGCCTTGAGGGCATTCATGGCGTCATCATAGGAAAGGTCCGGCGTTAGTCGCCCGCGGCTTCCGCGTTCCGCACTGGCGACGATATCATCCATCGACAGGATGCCCACCAGCTCCCCCTCCCCGTCAATGACGGGCAACCGCCTGACCCTCTGCGCCCACATCGTCTTGACGGCCTGCTTGACGTCGTCGTCGGCCTGGCAGGTGTAAAGCGGCCGGGAACCCACGAGTTCACCGCACTTCATCTCCCAAAGCGGTTTGTGGTTCAGGGCGGCCGTCATGGCGATATCCCGATCGGTAACAATCCCCACCGCCCGACCCGATTCATCCACCACGGGCAGGGCACCGCAGTCGCCATCCCACATCGACAAGCCGGCCTTTTCCAGGGTTGTGTTCGTGTCGCAGATCCTGACACTGCGCTGCATCACGTCGGTGACATTCATGTTCGGCCTCACAGCAGACGACTGCACTGCCGAAAACCATAGACCGGGGAGTGCGGTCAAGCCAGCTGATAGGCCATCTCATCCTCCAGAGCGAGTATCTTCTGGACCATGCTGAGTCCTTCGCGGGTGAAGGTATCGAGATCGCCCCACTTGTCGGAGGCACCGATCACCTGGGACCCGTCGGGCATCGAGACCCGCAATGCCCAGCGTCCTTCGCCAATCTCGCCACTGTTAGGCTCGATGGACAGAAACAGATTCGGCTTTGGATTGGCCTCCTGAACAACGGCCATGATGTAGCGATAGTCGACGCCATCCCCACTCTCGACCTCGCCCAGTACCGTAACCAGGAATTCGCCGAGCTGATAACGCCGCTTGGGAATCGCTGTCTTGATGACGGGTGCACTCACAGTTAATTCCCTACGAATTTGTTATGGAATAACAGATTAGCAAACCTGGCGACGGCTGAGAATCCTTGCATCCGGACGCGCTCTCCGGGCAGGCGCAACCCTGCGTCAAAAAGAGTTGACGCAGGCGTCCAATGCCGTAGAATGCCGCGGCTCTGGAGCGGTAGTTCAGCTGGTTAGAATACCGGCCTGTCACGCCGGGGGTCGCGGGTTCGAGTCCCGTCCGCTCCGCCAAACAAAGGCCGTCCCTTCGGGACGGCCTTTTTCGTTCCAGCCCCGGTTTGGTACCTGGTGGTCCATGCCACGCCTTGATCGCCTCTTGCGATGAACCTCCAGCCTGTTTGCCCTTGACGGGGCGTGCGGGAGTGCTTTTAGTTGAGGTATACAGCGGCGAAACTGGAGCTTGCGCCATGAGCAGACCGGATTTTGCTCACACCGACCTTGGCACCCTGACCTCAGGCGATCTTCGCCTTCTGATCGAAAACATGCCCCAGCCCGGCGACAACTACGAGGCCATTGCGCGGGTGCTGGAGACGCTCCCCTCCACGATCGAATCGATGCTGACCAGCGACTACATCTATCAACTGATCCACGATCGGCGGCAGTTGATGCTCGGTATCTCTCCTTTTCTGCTATTCAGCGTATTGCTACGCCGATCGCTGGGCCGACCGCGGACCATGCTGGACCGCCGGGTGCTGAACTACCTGGCCAATCTGCTGGCGCTATTCGTTCGGACCGACCGGGTCTTCCGGGTCGAGCCGGGGGATCGGGAGCCACACCACTATGTGGTCGAACTCATTGCCGAAGCCGATGAAGCGGACCCCAGACGCGCTTTTGTCACCTACGCCCATGTCGGCAATTATGCCCTTTGGCTGACCGGATTGCAGATGCAGTGGCTCGAGCAGCGCTACCATTTCGGTCGCCGTCCGGTCTCGCCCGGTTATTATGCCGAATTCGGCCAATCCTCTTTCGAACGGGCATCCCGACACCAACTGGCACGCGGATTCGGCCTGGATGATGTGTTCATGCGACTCGCGGTGATGTTCGATCACTACCGGGAGGGACTGGCCACAATGCAGCGGGACCATCTGGCGAAGTAGAGGCTTTTGTGGTCGCAGCGGTCTCACGGGTATAATCCGCGCAAGTTTTAAACACCAGTGAACCCAATGGCCCCCAGAAACTATATCTCCAGCCTGTTCGGGACCTCGCCCGTCGCCCCGCTACAAAAGCACATGGAAGAAGTGCAGGCGTGCATTTCGGAACTGATCCCCTTTTTCGAGGCGGTACTCGCAGGTGACTGGGAGCGCGCCGCGGCCGAACAGCAGCGAATCGCCGAACTGGAAGATGCGGCCGACGACCTCAAGCACGACCTGCGGCTGCACCTCCCGAGCGGCTGGTTGATGGCCATGTCCCGACGGGATCTGCTGGAAGTGCTCACTGTCCAGGACCGTATCGCCAACAAGGCCAAGGACATTGCCGGGCTGATCCTGGGGCGCCGAATGACCTTCCCCGACCCAATCGGACCACCGATCCTGAATTTCGTACGCCGCTGTGTGGATGCCAGTGGGCAGGCCCGTTCCGTGATCGATGAACTGGACGAGTTGGTGGAAACCGGCTTTCGGGGCCACGAAGTGGAGCTGGTTCAGTCGATGATCACCGAACTGGACAGGATCGAATCCGACACCGACGCCATGCAGGTGGAGATCCGGGCCCTGCTGTTCAAGCAGGAGAAGGAGTTGCCGCCGGTCGACGTCATGTTCATGTACCGCATCATCGAATGGATTGGCGACCTCGCCGATCTGGCTCAGCGCGTAGGCAGTCGCCTCGAACTGATGCTGGCGCGCTGAACGGTCGGAGGCGAGGATGGAATACGCAATCACCTTTATTGTATTGGCCTGTATTTTTGGTGTGTTCATGGCCTGGGGCGTGGGTGCGAACGACGTCGCCAATGCCATGGGCACCTCGGTGGGCTCCAAGGCGCTGACAGTACGGCAGGCGGTCGTGATCGCCGCCGTCTTCGAATTCTCCGGCGCCTATCTGGCGGGTGGACAGGTAACCCAGACCATCCGCAAGGGGATGATCGATTCGGACCTGTTGGTCGGGACCCCCGAGCTGCTTGTCTACGGAATGCTCGCCTCCCTGCTGGCAGCCGGTATCTGGCTGCTGATAGCCTCCCGCATGGGCTGGCCGGTCTCCACCACCCACTCCATCGTCGGCGCGATCGTCGGCTTCGCGGCGGTCGGGATCGGCGTCGAGGCGGTTCACTGGCCCAAGATCGGGACCATTGTCATCAGTTGGGTCATTTCACCGGCGGTGGCGGGGATTCTCTCCTACTGGCTGTTTGTCAGTGTGCAGCGTCTGATTCTTGATACCGACGATCCGCTCGCGAATGCCAAGCGCTACGTACCGGGCTACATCTTTCTGACCGGCTTCATGCTCACGCTGGTTACCCTCTACAAGGGCCTGAAACATATCGGGCTGGAGTTCAGCACCGGCGAAGCCTACGGGATAGCAGCGGTGATCGGATTGGCCGTGATGGTGCTTGGCAAGATCATGATCGAACGCCTGCGTTTCGATCCGGCCGCCGATCGCACGTTCCACTATGCCAACGTGGAGAAAGTCTTCGCGGTCCTGATGCTCTTCACCGCCTGTGCCATGGCCTTCGCCCATGGTTCCAACGACGTGGCCAATGCCGTCGGTCCGCTGGCCGCAGTCGTGGGCATCGTCCAGAGCGGCGGCGTAGTGGCGCAAGAGATAGCAATGCCCACGTGGATCCTGCTGCTCGGCGGCGTCGGCATCGTGATCGGCCTGGTCACCTATGGTCACCGCGTAATGGCTACCGTGGGGCGGGGGATTACGGAACTGACGCCGAGCCGCGGTTTTGCCTGCGAACTCGCCGCCGCCACTACGGTGGTGGTGGCCTCCGGAACCGGCCTGCCCATCTCCACCACCCATACACTGGTCGGTGCCGTACTCGGGGTCGGGTTTTCCTGCTGCATTGCGGCCCTCGATCTACACGTCGTCCGGACGATCTTTCTTTCCTGGATCATCACCCTGCCGGCCGGGGCGATACTCGCGATCACCTTCTTCTACATCCTCAAGGGGATCTTCGGCTAAGCCAGAACACCAACATTAAAATTGCCGACTGGCGCAGCAAAAGCTACCCTGCGGACCGGTTCACAACCATCGCAAGCCCATGTCTCTCCTCGATTTTGATGCCAAACCGGACGCCTATGCGGTGATGGGCAACCCCATCGCCCACAGCAAATCGCCCCGCATCCATGCCCTGTTCGCGGAACAGACGGGGCAACGGCTGACCTATACCGCCATTCTGGTGGAGCCCGGCGGATTCGATCAGGCGGTGGGCAACTTCCAGGCGAACGGTGGCAAGGGGCTAAATGTCACTGTGCCGTTCAAGCAGGAGGCCTGGCGGCTGGTGGATCGACGCAGTCCGCGGGCGGAGCGTGCCGGCGCGGTTAACACCGTAACCCTTCATGAAGATGGGAGCCGGTCTGGCGATAATACGGATGGCATCGGACTGGTAAACGACCTCTCACGCCTCGGAGTCACCCTGACAGGGTGCCGAGTGCTGATCCTCGGTGCCGGTGGTGCGGTACGGGGGGTACTTGAGCCGCTCCTCGATCAGGGGCCCGCCGAGCTGTGGATTGCCAACCGTACGGTTGCCAGGGCCGAGGAGCTGGCGAGCGCCTTTGCCTCGATGGGAACGGTAAACGGGTGCGGATTCGACGATCTGAAAGGCCGGCAATTCGATGTCATCATCAACGGCACTGCCGCCAGTCTGCAGGGCGAAGTTCCTCCCCTGCCGGACACCGTGCTGGGCAAAGACGGGGCCTGTTACGACATGATGTACGCCGCCCGGCCCACCGCGTTCATTCAATGGGCCCGCCGGCACGGGGCGACCGCAGCCCACGACGGTCTCGGCATGCTGGTCGCACAGGCGGCGGAATCCTTCTTCATCTGGCGCGGTGTCCGGCCCGAGACCGGACCGGTGATTGAGGCCCTTCGTCGCGAGCTGGCGGGCTGACGACGCCGGTTTTCTTTGCGAGCCGTACCCCCCTGCTGCACAGGCCCGAATCACTGAAGTACTGAAGAACTGGTAGCCACGGGGTACACGGGGACCACGGGGTAAAAACAAGTTGTTCGGATTATTTTCTCCCCGTGCGCCCCGTGTTCCCCGTGGTTCGAAATTCAAGGGATTCGTCAAGTTCTTCAGGAGCGCTGGATATCAACCCAAAAGCGACCTGTGAGGAGGCACTAGGACCGGCGCTCCTGCCGGCGCCGTTCGCCGCGACGTCGCTCAGCGACACGGCGCTGAGCCACCCGCTGCTCGATGAAGGGCGTCTCTCCGGCGCTGGAGGGCGGCTGCCTCTGGACCGGCGAACGGCGATCCACAGCCCTGCGCTCCTGCTCCCGCCGCTCCTCGGAACGTCTCTCGGTCTTGCGTCGGTCGTCCACAATCAGCGGTTGTGCCAGCCATGGCCGCCGGCGTCGCCGATCGGGACCCCTCCAGGGCATCCTGCGGGGGCGTCTACGCTCGGGCTCCGTATGTTCGGTGACCTCCACCGGCCGGCCCTTGAGCTCCCGCTGATGGAGTTCACGGATGGCGCGGCGCGCCTCCGGGTCCGGCTCGATCACACCATAGGCGCAATGATTGATGCGGCCCTCTACCAACTTGTTGATGATCAGAAAACCTGAACATCGCCCGTAACCTCGGAAAAAGCGGCGCAAATCGTCACCGGTTATCGAATCGGGCAGATTGCCCACGAAAATCTGCATGAATCAGTCCAGTTGCAGCTCTTGACGCGGATCGGCACGAAGGGAAATGCCCGCCAGGGCGGTTTCGGAAAAGGTCCGCCGCTCGCCCTGGCGACGTTCGACGCCCCCCCAGTACCGTAGTCGCCAATTGAGCGCCCGCCGCTCATTACCGGCGGCCCGGTGATGGAACTCCCGCACACTCACCCGGTAGCCGTGCAACCCCCGTTTAGCCATGAACCGCTTCGCATAGTGGCCGGCGAGCCGGGAAGTCAACGCGACGCGTCCGTAGCGACCGACACACCCGTTACGGTCCTGAAGCTGGACGATCCTGGCTGAACGAATCATCCAAGGGGGAAGAAAGGCGCTGCGCCGGAATGCCGTGCGCAAACCGCCCGAATCGATACCGGGGGGGAGGTAACCGACAAAAAGCTCCATGCTCGCACTCCCTTTGACACGAATCCCTGTTTTTGCCTGGTGGGGCACAGGCCGAGAAGCAAGCCCGTGCAAGCCCGTGTCGAAAGCATAGAACGGACTCGGGTTCAGCGATAGGCTTCCGCAAGCGACACGTACTGCGCCGCCTGATAGGTGAACCGCTCACGCTCTTCCGTCGAAAGCACCCGCCCCCGGCGAACCGGACTCCCCAGCCAGAGGTAACCACCCTCGAGGTCCCGTCCGGGCGGGACCAGACTCCCCGCCGCCAGCAGTGCACCGGAACGCACGACTGCACCGTCGAGGACGATCGCGCCCATGCCGATGAGACAGCGATCCTCGACCGTGCATCCATGCAGCGTGACATTATGGCCGACGGTCACCTCATCCCCGACGCGACAGGGGAACCCGCCGGGCGCCTGGTCGTGATCATGGGTGACATGCAGGACCGTACCATCCTGAATACTGGTGCGGGCGCCTACGTGGATGGCATTGACATCGCCCCGCAGCACGACACCCGGCCAGATGGAGCTCTGCGGTCCGATCGTCACATTACCGATCACGACGGCCGCCTCATCCACGTAGGCCGTGGCATCGATGGCCGGGGTGAAGTCGCGAAACACTCGAATCATGGCTTTCGCTCCCCGAATGGCTCAGCAGAAAGACGCGGAAATTTGCCTCGAAAGAGGCTCCCCCGCTCACCACATGCGGTAAAGATTACGCTGCACACGCCCCTGCGGTGATCCTCAGCGCATCGTCACCAGCTCTTCGGAACTGGTGGGATGAATGGCAACGGTGTCATCAAAGTCCTTCTTGGTGGCGCCCATGCGAATCGCAACGGCAAAGCCCTGGAGCATTTCGTCGACCCCATGCCCGATCATGTGGCAACCCACGACCTTTTCCTGCGCACCGACACAGACCAGCTTCATGGCGGTCTGGGTCTTGTGCTCCGTAAGAGCGTGATACATGGGTGTGAAGCGGGTCTGATAAATCTTGACCGCTTCCCCGTGAATCTCCCGGGCCTCGGTTTCGGTCAGCCCCACGGTCCCGATGGGGGGATGGCTGAATACCACGCTGGGGATATTTTCGTAATCCAGGCGGCGCTCGCTCTGCCCACCGAAGAGCCGGTCACACAACCGACGTGCTGCAGCGATCGCTACCGGGGTGAGCTGGGCACGGCCGGTGGCGTCACCGACCGCATAGACTCCCGGCACCCGGGTGTTCTGAAACTCATCGGTAGGGATACAACCATCCTCCAGTTCGATCCCCGCGGCTTCCAGGTTGAGAGTGCCGGTCAGAGGCCGGCGACCGACCGCCCAGATCAAGGCATCAAAGCCGGTCAGCTCATGTCCGCCAGTGCAGTGAACATTCAACTTGCCGTCCTCGCCCTTCTCCATGGATTCCACCTGGGTGTAGGAGAGGATGTTCACGCCGGCGTTCACCATCTCCTCCATCAGCCCCTCCCGCACGACTGCATCAAAACCGCGCAGGAAACCGCTGGATCGCACCAGCAGATCGACTTCGCTGCCCAGCGAGCGCAGCAGACCGGCAACTTCCACGCCGATATAGCCGCCACCCACGACCGCTACCCGCCCGGGCTGCTCTTTGAGGGCGAAGAAACCATCGGAAGTAATACCGTGCTCGGCGCCCGGGACGGGCGGCACGATGGGTTCGCCGCCCGGCGCAACAACGATGTGGTCAGCACTGTACTGCTCGCCGTTAACCTCCACCGTATGGGCATCCACGAAACGCGCCTCGCCTCTGATGACATCCACATTGGAATCGGCCAGGTAGGTGGTATACCAGTCGTTGATCCCCTGGATGAAACGGTCCCGGGACTCCACCAGCTGCGTCCAGTCGAAGTCGTTGACCACCACATCGAAGCCGTAGCCGCGCGCATCCGCCAGGGCATGGGAGATGGCAGCGGCGCTCCACATCACTTTCTTGGGAACACAGCCGACGTTGACGCAGGTACCCCCGAGCCGGGCCTTTTCGATTACGGCGGCCTTTTTGCCGTAGAGAGCGGCACGTTCAGCGGCGGAGAGCCCGCCGGAACCGGCACCGATGGCGATGAGGTCGTAGTGTTTGGGCATTGACTTTTCCCCGTTTTCTTCTTGAGTTCTAAAGGCTTGGGCAGGTCGAATTGTAGCAATTCGGCGCTTGCGGAGGGTATCAGTCTTCGGCACCGCCAAAGCAATACTTGACTAAAACGGTGCGCGACTCTAACCTGAGCACGTAACTCAGATATTGATCGACCCCCTGCAGTTACACCCCCAATTTGGGAAGGCTCCCTCGCCTTCCCTTTTTTTTGCCCAAAATCCGAAACCGCTTTTCAGACGTCGTCTTCCTGCGCGGATACTTCGATACGGCGCAGCTGCTCCCGCAGCGTCATGATGTGTTCATCCCAGTAGGTCCCCGACTCGAACCAGGGGAACGCCCGCGGAAAGGCGGGATCGTCCCAGCGACGCGCCAGCCAGCCGGCATAGTTGAGAATACGAAGCGCCCGCAGGGGTTCGATGAGCCGCAACTCGCGAAAATCGAAGTCATGGAACTCCTCATAACCGGCGAGGACATCGAACATCTGCTCGCGCAGCTCGATCCCCTCCCCCGAGACCAGCATCCACAGATCCTGTATCGCCGGACCATTACGGCTATCGTCCAGGTCGACGAAGTGGGCGCCGGCTTCCGTCCAGAGGATATTGCCGGGGTGACAGTCGCCGTGAAGACGCTGAATACCCAGGTCGGAGATCGATGCGAAGGCCGCCTCGATGCTCTCCAGTAGCTCCTTCGCCAGCTGTTCGTATTGACTGCGGTGCTCCGGCGGAAGCCAGTCATTCTCCAGGAGCCAGGACACCGCCGATCGCCCCAATTCCGGCCCGATGCCGGGTCGCTCCCGAAAGGTTCGCGTTGCCCCCACGGCATGGATCCGGCCCAGTAAACGACCGATCCGGAATCGCACCTCGGCATCATCCAGTTCCGGTGCCCGGCCGCCGCGCCGGGGAAACAGCGCATACCGGAACCCGCCCTGCCGATGCAGCGTTTCACCCTCCTCTCCGGCCAGCGGCGCCACCACCGGGATCTCCCGCTCCGCCAGTTCGAGGGTAAAGGCATGCTCTTCCAGAATGGCGGCATCCGACCAGCGGTCGGGGCGATAGAACTTCGCCACCAGGAAGCTGCCATCGTCGAGGGCGATCTGGTAGACGCGGTTTTCGTAACTGTTGAGCGCCAGCAGCCCGCCCGTAGGCAGATAACCGACGGCCTCGATTGCATCGAGAATCGTTTCCGGAGTCAGTGAATCGTAGGGATGGGACAAAACGCATCCTATGGGTGAGTGAGTTAAAATGGTTCCTTGTAAGCCTACGCCTTGCACCCGATGCTGACATGTAACCGGGGCATGGAGTAGCCCTTTCGTCCATTTTTCGAATCCGCCACTGCTAACCGAGGAGCACCATGCCCAATCCGCTGCTGGAGATGACCGGTCTGCCGCCCTTTCAGGACATCCGTCCCGAACACGCCGAACCCGCTGTCGATACGGTTCTGACCGAAAATCGCGCCACCCTCGAGTCCCTGCTCTCTTCCGGCGGCCCCTACGGCTGGAACAATCTGGTCGAGCCGCTCGAGGCGATGGAAGATCGCCTGGGGCGGGTATTTTCGCCCATCAGCCACATGAACGCGGTGGTCAATTCCGAGCCTCTGCGGGAGGCCTACAACAACTGCCGCAGCAAGATCAGCACCTATCACACCGAACTTGGCCAGAATGCAGAGCTGTTCCGTGCCTTCACAGCGATTGCCGAAGGTCCGGAATACCAGCAGCTGGACACCGCACAGCGCAAGGTCATCGATGATGCCCTGCGAGACTTCCGCCTTACCGGTATCGACCTGCCGGGAGACAAGCAGGAGCGTTTCAAGGCCGTCAGCCAGGAGCTTTCGCGGCTGACCTCGCGCTTTGATGAAAACCTGCTGGACGCCACCCACGGCTGGCAGAAATCCCTGGCCGATGAAGAGCGGCTGGCGGGACTCCCCGAATCGGCCAAAGGGCTACTGCGCCAGTATGCCGAGCGCGAGGGACTGGAAGGCTGGCTGGTCACCCTGGAGTTCCCCTCCTATTTCGCCGTCATGACCCACGCCGACGACCGTCCACTACGGGAGGAGATCTACCAGGCATTCAGCACCCGCGCCTCGGATCGCGGCCCCCGGGCCGGCCAGTGGGACAACAGCGAAATCATGGAGGAGATCCTGCGTCTGCGTCACGAGCAGGCGGAACTACTCGGCTTTGCCAACTATGCCGAACGTTCCCTGGCCACCAAGATGGCCGAATCACCCCGGCAGGTGGTGAATTTTCTCCGTGACCTGGCCAGCCGTTCCGTTGCCCTGGCCCGCCATGAACTGGACGAACTCACCACCTTCGCCCGTGAACGCGACGGACTCGAGTCGCTCCAGGCCTGGGATATCGGTTACTACGCCGAAAAACTGCGGCAGGCACGTTACGACTTCTCACAGGAGGAGCTGAAGCCCTACTTTCCCGCCGAACGCGTGGTACCCGGCATGTTTTCAGTGGTGAAGCGCCTCTACGGCATCGACATCCGCGAGGTGAAGGGCGTACCGGTCTGGCATGAGGATGTGCGCTTTTACGAGATACGGGACAACGAGGATCAACCGCGCGGCGGCTTTTATCTGGATCTCTATGCCCGACCCCACAAACGCGGCGGCGCCTGGATGGACGAGTGCATCAGCCGGCGCCGGCTCGAGGACGGCACCATCCAGAATCCGGTCGCCTTTCTCACCTGCAATTTCGCACCGCCGGTGGGCGAGGACCCCGCACTGCTCACCCACGACGAGCTCACCACCCTGTTCCACGAGTTCGGCCACGGACTGCACCACATGCTCACGCGGGTGGATTACGCCGATGTCTCCGGCATCAACGGCGTGCCCTGGGACGCGGTGGAACTGCCCAGCCAGTTCATGGAAAACTGGTGCTGGGAGCGGGAGGCGATAGACCTATTCGCCGCCCATTACCGCACCGGGGAACCGTTGCCGGAGGCGCTGTTCGATAAGCTGAAGGCGTCGCGCAACTTCAATGTGGGGATGTTCATGGTACGGCAACTGGAATTCAGCCTGTTCGACTTCCGCCTGCACCTGGAGTATGACCCTGCCCGGGGTGGGCGTATCCAGGAGGTGCTCGACGATGTCCGGGCCGAGGTGGCCGTCGTCCGCCCGCCCGAATACAATCGCTTTCAGCACGGCTTTGCACATATCTTTTCCGGGGGATACGCCGCCGGTTACTACAGCTACAAGTGGGCCGAAGTGCTGTCGGCGGATGCCTTCTCACGCTTCGAAGAAGAGGGAATCTTCAACCGCGAGACCGGAGCCGCCTTTCTCGAAGCCATCCTGGAGCAGGGGGGCGCCCGTGACCCGATGGAGCTTTTCATGGAATTCCGTGGCCGCAAACCGCAAATTGATGCACTGTTGCGACACAGCGGAATCGCCGCTTGATGGTTCATTATCACTGCCTTGAACCACTGAGCACACAGAGAAACGTACTACAATGATTCGACTTGCAAGGCACTCCGTGTGCCCTCCGTGAACCACCGATGAAAATCGCCAGCTGGAATGTCAATTCGCTGCGCGTGCGGCTGCCGCATGTGCTCGACTGGCTGGAACGGCACCAGCCCGATTTCCTGGCCCTCCAGGAGATCAAGGCAATGGACGACGAATGCCCCATCGACGCGCTGCGTGCGGCGGGATACCACACTCTCGTCTCCGGCCAGAAGAGCTACAACGGTGTCGCCATTCTCAGCCGTGAGGCCGCCGAGGGAGAGGTCATCCGCGACCTGCCGGGCTTTGACGACCCCGCCCGGCGGGTGCTCGCCGCCGACTACAGCACCCTGCGGCTCATCAATCTCTACGTGCCGAACGGCCAGCAGGTCAATTCCGACAAATACCGCTACAAGCTCGAGTGGCTGGAACACCTCACGGCCTGGCTGAAGGAGGAGTTGAGGCGCCGGGAAAACGTCGTGGTGGTGGGCGATTTCAACATCGCGCCGGAGCCGCGGGACGTGTACGACCCCGAGTTGTGGGAGGGCCGCGTGCTGTTCTCGGAGCCCGAACGGGCCGCCTTCCGGGGACTTTTGCAACTGGGCCTTGCCGATACCTTCCGGCTGTTTCAGCAGGAGGAGGGCAGCTTCAGCTGGTGGGACTACCGTATGGGTGCCTTCCGCCGCAACCGCGGGCTGCGTATCGACCACATCCTGGCCAGTCCCGCCCTCTGCGAACGCTGCATCGCCAGCGGCATCGACGCCGGGCCGCGGCGTCTCGAACGCCCCTCCGACCATGCCCCGGTGGTTGCCGAATTCCGGGTCTGAAAAGGCAGAGCGGTGGATGCAGCAGCCGTTTCACAGGGGCACGCGCTGGTGCCGAGCATCCCTATGAACCAGCAACTCCCCGAACCGCAGGGTGCAGATATCGGCCGCAGACACCGGGGTCCGGACACGAACTGAGCGCCTCGCGAAATCGATGGCATCGACAATCCCCAGTCCGAGGGTATCATCCCGTTGATCGCCCAGCCCGCACAGGCGCTCAACCTCGAAGCCGGGATTCAGGCGCCGGGACTTGCGGGGCAACACCACCCCCGGAGGTGCCACCACCACCAGCCCTTCCGCTGTCCGCTCCGCCCAGACAGCGCCGGGAAACCACTCCTGCCGACCGGCGAACAGCGGCATTTCCCTCAGGACCGTCCTTTCGAGATCCAGAGTGATACTTTTCGCACCCCTGAAATACGCCCGAAAGCGTTCCTCCCGCGCCCACCGGCGGGCACGATCGGACCTCGACCGCGCCTTCGGCGAGACCGCAAGTCGAAGTACCGGCAAGTGGCGATTACCCTGTAGCAGAGGCTCCAGTTCATCCTCCCGCTGCAGGGCGATTAGCAGATCAGGGCGTACCGCATGGATAAGCTGATCCTTGAGGGCGCGTCCCGGGCCCTGCACCAGGCCGGTGGTATCGACGACCACCACATCCGCCTCGGCACGGTCCGCCAAATCGCGAGTCGCGGTGACCAGGGAGAGAAAGTGGCCCATCGGGTTCACCGCACCGACGAAGTGCAGGGCCGCGAGCGTGGCGTCCGCCAGAGCCTGTCCCGGTTGGGGATAGGCCAACGTCACGCTGGCGGACGGCCCGACATCTTTCTGACCGATATCGGCATCGACGAAAGCCACCCTCCGCCCCTCCAGCGTCCGGCACAACCAGCTGCAATAGGTGCTCTTTCCCCGACCCGACGCCCCCAGCACCAGCACGCGACGGAATCCCGCGCGCGCAATCCGCCGCGCCGATTGGCACCAGCCGTCAGGGATATCGATGTCAGGAGATAGCGGCACGATGAACGGGTATTAGTGCGCCGGTGCCCCTGTGGTGGACACCGGCGCGGGTCAGCGCCGACGGAAACGAGCCCCACGGCCATTTTGGTACACCGGCCGGGCCTGTAAAGGCCCGGACCGGTGCATGGCAAGGCCGGTCATGGAAACCAACGGTACCGCACCCATAGTCACCTCCGAGGCGAGGCGCCTGCTGTTCGCCATGTCGGATGACGCCCAGCCAATACACCCTGCCAGCGGGCGGTGAACAGCACGGCCATTCCAGTAACTTGTGAGTGCCGTGCTGCACAGTGGCGATGCGGTACTTCCGGCCTCGCTCCACGAGCTTCCCTGCGTTTCCCGGCAAGGCCTCATCCTCTTACCTTCCGGTACTCGGCGACTTCCCTGTCGCCGCTGCCGCGGATTCGACCCGCCGACGCTGCCCTTATCCCCAAGGTATAAGACCGACCTTACAAGTCAAGCATCAAACCGGACTTTTCGGGAGGAACCCTCAAGGCCCGTGAGGGTCCCTTATGTTACGATCACACGAGATTGGCCGGGTTTGGCCTCAATTCACCGACCCAAAGGTAAGTTTAATGCAGATTGCAGAGCAAAAGGTCGTCACTATCGATTACACGCTGACGGACGATCAGGGCACCGTCATCGACCAATCCGAAGGCGGCAAGTTCGCCTACCTTCATGGTGCCCGCAACATCATCCCGGGTCTGGAAAAGGCCCTGGAAGGAAAGGGCGCCGGTGATGCGGTCAAGGTCGAAGTCAGTCCGGAACAGGGTTACGGTCCCCGCGACGACAACCTGCAGCAGCAGGTGCCGCGCGACATGTTCGGTGAGCACGAGCCGCAGCCGGGCATGCAGTTCAATGCGCAGACTCCGGACGGCCAGACGATCACTGTCACTGTGGTCAAGGCCGAAGGTGACCAGGTCACCATCGATGCCAACCATCCGCTGGCCGGCGTCAACCTCAACTTCGACGTGCAGGTCGTGGAGGTTCGCGACGCCACTGAAGAAGAGCAGGCCCACGGCCACGTGCACGGAGCCGGCGGTCACGATCACTGATCCCGCCCAGATCCCGTAATCCGACGGGATACAGCCGCAGCTCGCAGGATCCACGCTCATCCTGCGACTGCGGCTTTTTCATGTCAGGCGTGCGGCAGTGAAATGCCCCGCACTTTCTTGAAGGTCGCCACGGCATAGGTGTCGGTCATGCCGGCGATAAAATCCGTGATTCCGAGCAGACGCTGATACGGATCGGCAGCCGGCTCACCCCCTTCACCCAGGAACTGGGCCGGCACCAGCTCCAGCAGTTTCCGGGCCCGGCGCGACGGCTTCGGGCGAGTCGCCACCTCGTGGGCGGCACCGGCGAAAACATCGAGCAGCCCGCCCAGCACCTCAAACCCCGCAGCCTCGATCTCTACCACCGGTCGCGCGGTGTAGATATGGCTGATGGCGAAACGCTTGATCGACTCCAGCGCATCGGCCTGGGGGATCTCACCAACCAGCTCCCGATCGAATTCGCCGCGGAGAATAGCCTCCTCCTGGTCCAAGAAGGCCCGGGCGGTCGCGTTGACCAGGCTACCGATACCGGCGGCACGCAGGTATTCGACCCTCCGCTTCGGCTCCGCGATACCGCTCAGGCGTTCACTCAGATCCCGATCGACAAGGGCCGAGAGATGATCGATGGCGGTGCTGTAATCGATACAGCCCTGCCGGAAACCATCCTCGAAATCGATGATGTGGTAGCTGATGTCATCGGCAGCCTCCACGAGGAAGGCGAGCGGATGCCGATCCCAGGCGGCGCCCGGGACCCGCTCCCGCAAACCGGTGGCTTCGGCAACTTCGACGAAGAACGGCTCCTCGGCATGGAAGAAGCCGTGCTTTTTGCCGCTAATTCCATCCTGACGAGACTCAAGCCCGGAGCGGCACGGGTATTTGGTAAACGCCGCCAGTACCGCATGGGTAAGCCGCAGGCCCGGATTGTCGGGACTCTGCAGGCGGGTGAGAATCCGGAAACCCTGGGCATTGCCCTCGAATCGCAACAGATCCGCACGCTGCTGTTCGCCCAACGGCTCCAGCAGCCTCTGCCCCGGCGGCTCCTGCTCGAACCAGTGACGGATAGCATCTTCGCCGGAGTGACCGAAAGGTGGGTTGCCGATGTCGTGGGCCAGACAGGCGGCGGCCACGATGGCGCCGAAGTCAGCCGGTTGAACCGTGTCGATCCCGTATTTGGCAGTAATCACTTCGCCCACCTGCGTACCGAGGCTGCGGCCGATACAGGAGACCTCGATGGAGTGCGTCAAGCGGGTGCGGACATAATCGCTGTCCGCCAGCGGAAACACTTGCGTCTTGTCCTGCAGACGCCGAAAGGCCGACGAGAAGACAATGCGATCGTGGTCGACCTGAAAATCGGTACGGATCCGCCCGGGTTCGGCGGTGCGGGCATCCCCCAGACGCCGGTTGGAGAGAAGGCGGAGCCACTGTTCGCAGTTGTTCATAGCGCAGTATCCATATCGCTTCAGAGGGGGTAATCGGCTTGCGATGATCGCCACGGAGAACAGAGGGCTCTCGCCTCCTCCGTGCACTCAACGGTCAATCTTCTGAAGGCGGGATCTCCTGGACGAGCACCCAGGGGGCGGTGACCACCGCCCAAAACTCGGCGCTGCGTTCGTACCAGCCCGCGGCCTCCGCCCCCGATGGGTGGGCCACCCGACCGCTGGCGAGCCACTCTTCCAGGACCACCTTGTCGTCCCTGACCATGCGAGCGGCGACCTCCACCAGGTCGAGATCCGCATCGACCCGGATCATCACGCCACGGGCAAAATGGCGCTCCAGCTCGGCCCATCCGATCCTGGCGGTCTCGGCATTGAGCCTGGCACGGGTTTCATCGAGGGATTCGGCTGATTCCATATCGGATGCGTACTCGGAGGTTGAGTTCGAGCACCATTTTCGCACACCGGCCAAGCGATGGCTGCATCGGTTTCAGCAGAAAGCCGGGATCGATGCTAGCTTTATTGGACTATCAAAGCGCACCAGCTGGTGGCAGTAGCGGTCGGCCAACACGAGACGATCGCCGGGAGGGCCGGAACAAATGGCCCGAACCCACCGTTGTTGGAATCTCGGAAACGCACGTAACCATCAGCCGAATGTGCCACATCCAGTGGATGTCGTCTGGTAACGAAAATGGACGCCCGCTTTCGGACGTCAAGGAGGGATTATGATCATGAGTGGAAAGGCGGGTCCCGACGAGAAACCCCGGCAATTGATGCCGAAACGTTATCGATTTAGCGTGGATCGGGTAGAGAAAGCGGATGCACCGGACGGCGACAATAACCGACCCTGGCACCGCTACGTACTAGTGAGTGAATGCACGGAGATCACCGGTTTCTGTACCGGTAACAGCGAAGAGGTGCAGGCCCACGCCCGTCAAGTCGCTGAGGAACTCAATACCCGCAACGGCTCGGCACCGGGAGGTTGGACTTCACGGCAAATGCAGGCCTGAGGCCCACCGATCGGTTACCCAAAGAAAAAGGCCCCGCAAGCGGGGCCTTTTTCGGGTCCGTGTCGTGGCTCAGGCCGCGTTCACGTTGGCCGCGGCCGGACCTTTCGGGGTGTCCTGCACCTCGAAGGTGACCCTCTGGCCTTCGTTCAGGGTTCGGAAACCCGCCCCCTGGATAGCGGAGAAGTGTACAAACACGTCTTTACCGCCGTCCTCCGGAGTAATGAAACCGAAGCCCTTACTTTCATTGAACCACTTGACCGTTCCTGTAATCACGGTAATCCACCTCTTAAAACTGACAATACTTTTTACTGCGTGCGGCCACCCCTGGAAGAACGATGCGGGAGTTTCAACTGAATGTTCAGGAGTGACTACCGAATACGACTACAGGAAGGAGACTACACACACAACTAAGCATACGCCCAGTTTGTTTGGTTCGCCAGTCGTCGGCTCAATTTTTTTGTCACCCCGCCATGGCGGATTCAAACGACATCAAATCAACCCTCGACAGCCACCAAAACAGACTCTGCTACTGCATGCTAACTTCATCTCCGACCATAATCGGCCGGGTACGTATAAAGACCCGTTAGTCCGGTGAAGGTTCCCGGGTCACTTTCGTGCTGCCGCGTCGATGGCGCCGGTACCCGACCCGGAACCCGACAGAGTGCCGGAGTCGGGGTCACTCCTGGTAACCGAGCGCAGCCAGCCCCTCTTCCAGGTAGTCGGAGACCATGGGGGTGGAAAAGAGGATATCCGCGGTGTTGTCGGCGTAGAGGTCGCGGCCCTGCTCAAGGGCCTCTTCCCACTCTTCCGGAGCGAAGTCGCCCCGGCCGACCCACATGAGTGCCATCAGCGTAACCTGCTGGTCGGGCTCCAGATCGTCGATTAGCGTGCGCCCCTCTTCGAGCACCGTGTCCTCGTCGTGGCCGGCGACTACCTGCATCGCCCATTCCGCGTCATCCGAGGGGATCGTCTGTTCATCGGGGAACACGACGCTGTCCTGCGCCTGGAATTCCCGTGCGCGCTCAATAACCGCGCGTACGATATCGGGGTTGAGTTCGATCATGGCATCATCCTCCGAAGGGCACGCGTTCAGACTACTGCAGATCCATCAGCGGGGACAGCGGTAGACCGCAAACGTCTGGCGGCCCGATTCAATCTCGCTGATCGGCATGACGGCATTGGCCTCCAGATCCTGTGCCGCGCTGTTGCGGGCCAGGGTGATTAACTCTTTCCGGACCTTTTCGGCACTGCGCTTGATGCCCGCTACCCGATCCATGAGGGAGACGGTGGTTTTTCCCACCGCTTCGCAATCCCGGGCTTCCGCTTCAGAAGTAAGCAGCCGCACCTCTTCCGCTTCGGGAGTCAGGGATACCCAACTGCACCCTGACAGAAGCACAACGGCCAAGGCTATCGAGATACCTCTAGCATGAAACTCACCGTGCATAAGCATGAACCCGGATTATTAACCGCAAAACCGAAAGGACGCAAAGAAACCGCTTTCAGCGTCCGGCGAAACCGGCAGAGGTCCAACCACCGTAAATTAAAGCCACAGAGATTAAAGCCCACAGAAAGTAAAGTAAGATCGGCAAATGAGCGCCAATCCGCCAATTGCCTTGATCACCCTTCACGCCGGGTTTCACCACTCATCCCTTGCCCTGCGCTCCATCGCCGCCTGCTGTCGGGATGAACCCTTCTATACGGATATTCGGCTGTTCGAGTCCACTGTCAAGGCCGACCCGAACCAGGTCATCGACGAGATTGCGGCATCGGCGCCCCGACTGGCGGGCTTTTCCACGTACCTGTGGAACATCGATCTCTGCCTCGCCCTGGCCGAAGCACTCAAGGCCCGTTCTCCGAATACCAGCATCGTCTTCGGAGGACCCGAAGCGGGTCCTCGCGGAGAGGAACTGCTGGCAACACGGCCGGCGGTGGACTTTATCATTGAGGGGGAGGGGGAATTCGCCTTTCGGGACCTCGCACGGGTCCTGCTACGAAACGAAGGGCGACTCGACGCCGTCTCCGGGCTCCTATGGCGCGAAGAAAACCGGATGCGGCGCAACCCCATCCGCCCGGTTCCCCCGGAAGAGCTGATCTCGCCCTATACCGAAGGGCTGCTGGATGCCGACAAGCCGCTCATTTACTGGGAGACCTCGAGGGGCTGCCCGTTCCGTTGCAGCTTCTGCACCAGTGCCGGCGATCAGCTTCGCACCCTGCCCGACAGCCGCATCGAGGCCGAACTGGAGGTGCTCGGCCGTCTCGAGCACAAGACGGTCAAGCTGCTGGACCGCAGCTTTCATCTGGGGGCCAAGCGAACGCTCCGGCTACTGAAACGGTTTCTCGACACACCCGACTCGCTACGCTTTCACCTGGAGCTCAACCCGGATCGGATTACACCCGAAGCCATGGCGCTGTTCGAATCGGCCCCGCCGGGGAAATTCCAGTTCGAGATCGGGCTGCAGACGCTGGATGACGGGGTCCTCGACCGGATCGAGCGGCGCATGGATGTGCCCAAAGGTACGGAAAACATCCGCCAGCTGGTAGCCATGAACCGCCATCCGGTACACCTGGACCTGATCGTCGGCCTGCCGGATGAGGATGCCGAGCAGTGCCGCACTTCGATGGACCGGGTGTTCAATCTGGGAGCTGATCACCTGCAACTGGGAACCCTCAAACTGCTGCCCGGCACCGCCCTGCGTCACCAGGCCTCACAGTACGATTACCGCTTCGATCCGGATCCGCCCTACGAGGTACACAGTCACCGAAGCCTGGGCGCCGATGCGCTGAATCGCTTCAAGCACTATGCGGAACTGATTGAACGGCTATGGAATTCGGGCCTGCTGCGCCACACGCTCACCTGGTGGGTGCCCACTCACTTTCATCACCGCGTCAGCCGGCTATTGGATGTCCTGCTGGAGATCGCCCCGGATCTGGCTCACCGTCCGCCGCCCCACCGGATGTTCAACGCCGTCGCCACCCTCCTCGAACCGCACGCCGGCAAGGACCCCGTTCTGAGACAACTCTTTGCCTGGGACTATGGCCACTTTGCCCTGCCCGGCAGGCAGGCGCCCGCTGTGGTACATGAAGCCATCACCTGGCACGCCGTCGATGTCGGCGGCCGCCGCAAACACCGGCCGGTCTACACTCTCGGCGAGCGTGCCTGCGAGGTGGTCAACAAACGGCGCCGGGAGCCACTCGCCAGCGGCCGTTATGCCCTCTGGCCCCGCAAACACCTCAAGGGACGACCGGCGACCAGAATCCGCATCCAGGATACCTGTCCGAGAGTAGCAAAGGGCTCCAAAATGTAGGTTGGCGCTGAGGAACGAAGCCCGACAAAATCAGTGTTGGGTTCCTATAACTCATCCCGACCCACAAAAAACGATGGTTCTCGGACAAGCTCCCGGGGCCTGTGCCGGAGGGGTTACCGCGGGCTGGTTAACGACACCTCAACGGCCAGGCCGTGCCGCCCCCGCCACCCGTACTCACCGCTTAGCCCAGACGGCGGCCAGCGCATCGGCCTCCTGCTGCACCCAGGCGGCGCCGTAGTAGCGGATCAGCGGACGCAGGCCCCTTCGCATTACCTCTACAACCTGGCTCCGGCCGGTGAGCCTGCCGAGGCGGGCGAGCTCGCCATCGGGACGTTTTTGCAGGATCTTGGCGATAAGGACGTTACGTTCCGTGTCGCCCATCAGTCCGGCAGCTGCAGGATCCGCCAGTGCGGTGACCAGCAGCGACCAGACCGCGGCAATCCGTTCCTCGAACACTCCCCGACCAAAGGTGCACGCAATCAGATCGCGCCAGTCTTCCTCGTCCAGTTCCGGTGAGCGCGGTTCTCCGGCGCGGAACAGCTGCGCCGCCAGCTCCGGCTCAAGGTCCCGCACCGGATCGGCGAGCAGGTGCGGCAGCTGCCGCTGGAATCGCGTCCGGGCGAGCTCCGTGAGCGCCTGGCCCTCGGCGCTCAACGGATGCAGGACCAGGGCCGAGTGTTCACCGCTCGCGGCGCCGCGCTTGAGGGAGATGCGTACCGGCCGGAAACCGCTCCGCTCCCAAAACCGCAGCAGCTCCTCGCCGGCGCCGAAGCTTGAACCGATGAAATCGCAGGACTCTACCCGCGCCTGTTCTCGAACGATTTCAACCAGACGCGTCCCCAGTCCACGGCCCCGGGCCTCAGGATGGACGGCAATACGCATAATGCGGGCACTACGAAGCCGGGGGGCCTGTTCGAGCCCCAGATGCGCGGCCAGCGACTCCGGCAGCAAATGACCATGGGGACGGATGCGCCCCTCCCGGACGCCCCGGGCTGTATCGGCATCGAATCCCCCCTCTTCGGCCACAAGGGCCGTAGCCACCACGTGCCCCTCCCGGCGCATAACCCACACCGTCAGGTTGGGGCCGTCCAGCAGGTGGCGCAGGTCGAGGGGGCGGGTACGGTAGTGAGCAAGGACCAGCAGCCCGAACAGCTCCGACAGGCTCACCTCGTCATTCAGCAGGGTCTCCCGCGCGACCCATTCCACGGTGCAACTGTCCGGTTGCGCCTCCCGCGCCACGCTGTCGGGGGCGGCAGCCGCATCCAGTAACAGCGCCCGAAACACAAACCGCTCAATCGGGTCGCCCTCGGCCCAACGAATCGGCTGACTCAGGTGCAGCGCCTTCCAGTGGGGTGTTTTTTGTTCGAGCACGCGATTGAAGCGCACCGCAAAGCCACGGCCGGTGCCCTCGTAACCATGCACCGTGGTGGCAAAGGCGATACGGGAGTAGTGCTCGAGCAGCTGCTTGAGAAGCGGCGCCGGAATGGCTGCGGCTTCGTCCACCAGCAGCAGATTGGCAGGGCGTGGTGCCAGGGTCAGTTCATCGGGCGGGGCGAATTCGATGCAGGCTCCCTGGTACTCCACCCGACTGCGGGAGAAGTGCGCTTCGGGCAACAACCGGCGGGCGTGCTCGAACACCGGTGCCACCGAATCCAGCCGCGGACCGGTAACGACGATGCGCTCGACGCCCCTCTCCAGCAGCCGGGCGGCCGCGATGCCCAGTGCCGCCGATTTACCCCGGCCCCGATCCGAGGTCAGCACTGCCGGTCGCCGGCGATGCCCGGTCACTACCCGAATCACCGCTTCGACCGCCCGGGCCTGATCGGCGGTTCGGCAGACGGCATCCGGTGCCATTTCGGTGGGAGCACTCACTTCGCCTGGCGGTGGCAACGGAAGCGGCTTTCCCTGCTCGACGATGCTAAACCCGGGCGCCTCTCCCAGTATCCTGACAAAGCGCGACACAAACCGCCCGGTCACCGCTTCCGGCGCCAAAGGATACACGGTGATGCGGCGCTGTTCCGGATCGGGAAACTGCGGCCACTTCTCGAGCGGAGGAGTCAGCAGCACCAGTAGCCCGCCGCCGCGGAGAGTACCCGACGCGGCCCCGAGGGCATCCACGTCAAAGCCGCTGAACAGATCCATCACCACCAGGGTGAATTCGCGGCCGAGCACGCTTCCCGCCCGGTCCGACGGCACGGCTTCGACACCGGCCGGGGCCCCCTGGCCCACCCACAACACGGCATCGTCGGCCATGACGGCTTCCGCCCGGCCGCGGCTCCAGTCGGGATCGCCGGCCAGCACCAGACCGCGCCGGTGGCCGGAAGATTCGGCATCCTCCCGCAGACGGTTGGCCAGTGCGGCGACAGCGCCGGGATCGGGTGATTTCATGGTTTCCTGCAAGACGTCAATGGTTGTCACCACCAGCACAGAGTGGACCTGCCCGGAAAAATGGGGATCCGTGGTGGTAGTCACCTGTATCCGAGATTGTCCTCCAGTCGGGGTTCGCGTGGAAGCGGCAAGACTTTTACCATAAAGAAAGCTTCACAATGGCAAAGGCCCATGAGCGACACCCTTATCCAGCCCGGGACCCTGTGGGAGAGCATCCTTGACCGCAGCGAGGCGGCGATCGCCGCCGGCAAACTGCACACCATAGCGACACGGCGCACTCGCATCGAGGACGGCGGCATGCGCTTCAGTATCCGTATTGCCGAGAACCTCCGGCGCAAGGCCGAGGAGACGGCCGGCCGGGAAACCCGCGAACGCGCCGACCCCTTCCTGCCGCCCGAAGCGGAATTGACGGCGGGGGATATCTCTGCGAGCCATCGCGCCGTACTCAACAAGTTCAATGTGGTCGAACATCACCTGCTGATCGTCACCCGTGAGTTCGAGGAGCAGGAACAGGTGCTGAACCGGGCGGACTTCGAGGCATTGTGGATGGCGATGCGGGAGTACCCGGCGCTGGGATTCTATAACGGCGGCACCATCGCCGGTGCCAGCCAGCGCCACAAGCACTTGCAGGCCGTCCCCCTTTCCGCATTCGAGGGGGCCCCGGCGCTTCCGGTCGACCCGCTGCTGGAATCGTCGCCGGCCGAACCTTCTATAGCGTCGGGACTGCCGTTTCGTCACTGTGCAGCACGCCTCGATCCGGAACAATTCCGGTCACCCTCCCGGGCGGCGCTTGTCACCTACGGCCTTTATCGGGAAATGCTCGAACAGCTTGGCTTGCCGCCCCTCACCCGGGAAGGCACGGAGTTCCAGTCCGGGCCCTACAACCTGCTAATGACCCGCGAATGGCTGATGGTGGTACCGCGCCGCTGTGAACACTGGGACGCCATCTCCATCAATGCGCTGGGATTCGCCGGTTCGCTATTCGTGCAGAACCAGGCAGAGTTGGAGAAGATCCGGGAGGCGGGACCGATGACACTGCTAAAATCCGCAGCCGGTTAGCCCGGCCAATCCGCTCTTCAGGGATGCGCTGCGGCACGGGCGCTGATCAGGCCCGCCCGACGTTGGTATCGTGGGGCGAATGGTAGTAATCGCTCTCCTGCGCATACCGTTCAATCAGTCGCTTGAGTTCCTTCATGCGGTCATCGGCGGTACTGAGAGAGGCGCAGTCCTCGCAGTGGGGATCACCGCACGGCTGACGCGAGTGAAGCCAGTAGTGGACGACGCCAGCCAGCAGGCCGTCGGCGATCTCCCACAAATCGGCCTCCCGGTCCGCGTTTGCTATCCGGTTACCAAGTTCTACAACCTGGCTTGCGGCCTCATCCAACGGGTTCGACTCAGAATCCATAGTGCGTCTCTCGGGTTTGGGGCGATTTAAACATTTTCGGTTTTTCAGTGCCCACTGCTCCTCCAGGCTTCCCCCTTTCAACCGCAAACTCCGGCAGGTCCGAACGATGCCGTAATCCGGTTAAAAGGACCGGCAATCCATCACACATTCACAGGAATTTCAGGCTTTCCATGACAACCACCGTCTGCCGTTTTACCATGCAGCAGCCGATTATCGCCAATGAAGGCATCCTGATGGACTTGAAGAAACTCGCAAAACGCGCCTTTTGGACACTGGTGTTTCTATTCCCGTTTTTTTGGCTGGTATTCACCGACGAGGGCCAGCGCTTTGGAGACGTGCTCCTTCTCAAGCTGACCGGACGCGAAGAGGTACGTATCAACTTCGATGAACTCTACCCCTCCGTCACCGAGGCCCAGCTGGGTCAGGTCTGGCCGGATCTGGAGTTCCAATGCCAGGATCAGGCGAGCGCATTTGGCTCGCGCCTGTGCGCCACCGATATCGCAGCCTTTAACAAGATCCCCTCTCGCTACGTAACCTTCTTTTTCGCCGATGAAAGGCTACAGGCCATGAAAATCGGCTACCAGCGTGCATACCATGGCGCCATTACGGCCCATCTGGACGGTATGCTGGGCGCACCCATGATGTCATCCCGAACCGATGGTGATGGCGTCTATCAGTGGCGGGCCGGAGGTGGCATCGTTGTCATGCCGCAGGAAAAGCTGGGCAAGAACGACGAGCCCGCCCTGCTCTGGCTGGCAAAGTCCGGGTAGAGCGGCCCCTGCCCGGGCTTACCCGTACCAGGGCTCACAGTTTCCCGGCGTCTGGCCGGCACGGGGACGCCCCTTGCCCGCCTCGATCCCCGCCTTCCAGTCGGCCACGAAGTGTTCGATGGACTCGATGAAATCGGGGTCGTGTTCTTCACGGTTGATGGTGCAGTGAATCACCACCTCCTTGCTGCCGCTGGGTCCGGCGGTAACGGTCCACTGCAAGGCATTGGGGCAGGTAGGCAACGTGAAACGCACACCGTCGCGAATCATTTCACGATGGATGCGGAACTGTCCCCAGAGGCTGTAGATTTCCCCCTTTTCTCCCTGGCTCGCAATGACCTTGTCGATCGATGCGCACCAGTCCGGCAGGTTGTTGATGCACACGTAGCGTTGCAGATCGGCATCCCGCATGAGCGTCGACGCCCTGGCGATGAACTCCATCCACTCTCTCCGCTGGCTGATGTGGTTTGCTGATCGGCCCTCGCCGATCGGCGTTCTGGTGTACTACCGCCAAGGCTGCTCTCACCCCGTCCTGCCGACAATGATCAACATCAATTCCAGCCTGCCCGAATTGCGTTGAAGCGTCAGAATGTCACGATGCACCCTGTTCTAGTGAACGACCTCCACCTCGGAGCGTTCGCAGATGCGCCAGCCCTGCTGAAGCGCATTCTCAACCAGAAACTCGGGGGAATAGTCGTAGGTGGCGTCGGTACAGGGGGTTTCGTCATCCACCCGGCACTTGAACGACTCATCTTCGGGGTTCCAGACAACGAACGTAAGGGGGCCCGAGTACCAGCGGCGCTCTATCAGTTCCTCACCGAGTTCCGGCGCCTCGGTCACTTCGAGCTGGTAGTAAAGACAGGTGTAGTCGGTAAGCTTTTCCGGGTCGTGCCAGACCCTTTTTTCAACGTGACAGCGGTTCATCTGGCCGCAGATCTCCTGTATCCGGAACCGGCTGCAAGCCCATTCCCGAGTGGCCCATAAGGGAGGAATCCGGGAACACTAGCACCTTCAGGGGAATCCGTGCACCCCTGCCGAGCCAGTCCAGACCTCCACACCCGGTACAGTCGAGGGCTACATCCAGGCTTCGGTTTCGGGCAGAAAGTGCGCCACTCCCTCCAGTACTCCCGCACTGTAGTTGCCGTTCATCTGATGGAAGCCGCCACGGGCGACGTAGAGCCGCTCCTGGAGCCCCTGCGCTCGCAGGGCCCGACTCGCCTCGCTCACCACTTCCGGGTGGGCATTGCGAACCAGAACGGACTGTAGCCGGCCGCTGGTGACCACCGGCAGATCGTTGCCGCTATCACCGGCAAAAACGGTTCGGGTCGGGTCGAAGCCGCGACGGGCCATCAGAAACTCCACCGCGTGCAGTTTGGTGGCGGAAGCCGGCAAGACATCAAGCAGGCCGACGTCGGCCGCCTCGTCGACACTCCAGACCAGGCTGGCGCGCACATCCTTTGCCGCCAGGCGACTTTGCATTTCCGCCAGAAGCTCATCATGTGCCAGTCCGGATGGGGTGTAGTAACTGAGCTTGAAAGTGTTCTGTTTTTCCGGCTCCTGCAGACGCAGGAGATCAAGATCGGCAAACAGGGCTGCCAGGTCGTCGTGGCCGGCACCGGCCCAGTCCGGAGCGATGTGCTCCGCCCATTCCCGCCAGGGCCGCCATTCGTCACCATGGATCTCGTACAGGGTCGTGCCGACATCGCCGATGGCGAAATCGGGAGGGGGGATGACGTAATCGGCGATCGCCTGTCGCAACAGCGAATGGTGACGGCCGCTGACGTAGGCCAGCGTCAGCTCTGGCCGGGCGGCCAGCCTCCTCAACCGCGGCCGCGCCTCTGCCGACTCCGGCGCGACACCGTTGGGAAGAAGAGTCCGATCCAGATCACTGCACAGAAGAATGGCGGTGGTCATAGGTAATTGGGTATATGGCAGAAAATTGGTAAGAATCAATCAAAGGCGAGGATTCTTGCGCAGATCCTTGTTGCGACCGTGCTTCTTCTTGCTTTCAATTCTCCGCCTCTGCGAGCCTTTGGTCGGTTTGGTGGGCCGCCGCTTTTTCCGGGTGGCTACCGCGCTCTGGATCAGCATCCGCAACCGTTCCAGGGCCGCCTCGCGATTCTTGTCCTGACTGCGGTGCTCCTGGGATTTGATGACAATGATGCCGTCCCGGGTAATCCGCTGGTCGGACAGTGCCAGCAATCGCTCCTTGCAGGCCTCCGGCAATGAGGAGAGCCGGACATCGAAGCGCAGATGCACGGCCGAGGATACCTTGTTGACGTTCTGCCCACCCGCACCCTGCGAGCGGATTGCGCTCAGCTCAATCTCGGCGTCGGGAATGGCGATCTGTCGGGATATCTGCAGCATTGGAATCCTGGTAATTGGAACAATTTAGCATCGGCTTTGACCCGCCATATTGCCCGAATATCCCTCTCCGTTCAGGTCTGTGTAGCGGGAGTCAGGCCAGCCTTCTTCGAGGCATTGGCCAGCCATCGATCAAAGGCCGCGGGCGACAGCGGATGGCTGATGTAAAAACCCTGGAACCGGTCGCAGGCAAGTTCCGCCAGGGCATCACGGGTAGCATCGTCTTCCACTCCCTCAGCAACCACCACCAACCCAAGGGTATGGGCCAAGCCGATGGTGGAGGCAACGATGCTGGCATCATTCTCGTTGCGGCACATGTCCGCCACGAAGCTGCGATCCACCTTGAGTTCCCGCACCGGCAAACGCTTCAGATAATCCAGCGAGGAATAACCGGTTCCGAAGTCGTCAACAGAAAGCGGACATCCCATCACCGCGAACCGATTCAATACCTCGAGCGCCTGCTCCGCATCGTGCATGATAGCGCTTTCGGTCAACTCGAGGGTCAATTGGTCGGGTGCACGAGTCGTTTGCTCGATCAATTCCGCGACGTGATCGGGTAGCGCCTCATCCTGCAGATCATGGGCGGAAAGATTGACGCACATCACAAGGTCGAAGCCCTGCCGGAACCAGATGGCCTGCTGGGCGAGCGCCCGCTTCAGCACCCAGCGAGTCAATGCCTTGACGACACCGGTCTGCTCCGCAATGGGGATGAATTCGGCAGGCGAGATCGGACCCCACTGCGGATGGGTCCAGCGCACCAGGGCCTCGGCGGCGACCACCCGGTTTTCCTTCATGGACACCTGCGGCTGATAGTACAGTTCGAGTCTGTCCTCCTCGATGGCCTGGCGCAGATCGCCAAGCAGAGTCAGCCGCCGCGTGCTGTGCGGGTCCAGACTGCTGTCGTAGACGGCATAGTTTTCCCGGCGGCGTTTCGCCTGACGCATGGCGACGTCGGCGCGACGCAACAGCGTAACCGCATCCCCTGCATCATCCGGACAGGCAGCGATCCCGATGTTGGCCAGCATATCCAGCGAAATGTCATTGACGTAGAACGTCGGCGAAAGGGTGTGCCGAATCATCGTCACCACATCCGCGGCACCGGTCCTCCCTGGTGCCGGCAAGGCAACTGCAAACTCGTCACCGCCGGCACGGGCCACCACCAGCGCATCCGGAAGGCCCTGTTCAAGGCGTTCCGCCACCTGGCGGAGCAGGGTATCGCCGGTTTCGTGGCCAAGGGTCACATTGATCTCATTGACACGCTGGATGTTGAGCAAGGCCAGTATGAAACGCTTTCCCTCCCCGGTGGCAACATTGACCGCGCGGGAGAGTTGCTCATCGAGGGACTTGCGGTTGGGCAGCCCGGTCAGGGTGTCATAAAAAGCGGAGCGCTCCAGCGCCCGGAGATGGTCCTCATGCAGTTGCATCCGGGCCCCACTCTCCTCGGTGACACGCTGGCGCCACTCTTTCATCTGCCGTTCGGCGCGGGCCAGCGAAATAAAAAACAGGACAAACAGCATCGGGCCTACCAACAACGATGCGGCGACCATGTAGCCGAACACGGCATAGCTCTTTGCTGCACGGACGGTAATGTCACGCACCAGCAGCAGCCGACCCACCTCGCGCCGGCCGGCATCCTGCAGCGGTATCGTCCCGGCAATGAATTGGCCGTTGCTCAGGGAGAGACGCTCGGTCGAATCCGGCTGCGATCGAAGCCGGACGGTGAGGTTGCGGAGCACCGCCGGAGGCAGCATCAAACCCGTTTCGGAGACCAGGACCTCGTCGTCCAGAAGATCCCACCGGGGCTTGCGGTCCAGCATCTGCAGACCGTCCTCCCAGTCGGCGTGGGCAAGATAGCCCTTTTCGATAAGTACCCCGATCTCCAAATCGAACAACCGGTTCAGCCGGGGGATCAGCCCCCCGATCTCCTTTCCCACCTCGAGGTAACCCAACAACTCACCGTCATGACGCCAGGGCAGAACCCCCCGCAGGGTGAAAGTCCCCAGCGGCCCCAGTTCCGGTCCGTAGGCGGGTTCACCGCTTTGCTCTGCCGACTTGGCCGTAAAGCGGTCAATGACATCACCAAAGCGGCCGGGCCGATGGACCCGCAGGAAATTCACCCGATCCGCGTCATGGAAATAGAAGTGGGTGATGCGGTATCGCTCCCGCAGGCGATCGAAAAGGGGGCTGGCCAGTTCCTGCAAACGTTCCCGATCACGGGCAGCGAATGCCCGTGCCAGCGCCTTATCCTCCGCCACCAGGTCGAGTGTTACCGCCAACTGTCCAGCGTGGTCATCGACGAAAGAGCGATAGACCTTACCGAGGGTCTGGCGTGTATCGACAAAATCCTGCTGGATATGGGAGGACTCCTCGCGATAGATGCTGAACAACAGCACCGCCAAAAGGACCAGCCCTCCCAGGACAAACGGCAGCAGCACGGTTTTTTTCAGGTTGACGACGGTATCGTCCATCGAGGCCTTTCCTGGAAAAAATGATCGAAGTGCTAACGATCATTATTTGCTTAACCGTACCACCTGAACGGCTCGATCGGCACGGTGGTCTCCAAGTTCCCCAGCCAGATCTGGCCGTCCTGAACAGTACACTGCAGGCGCATGCTTCTCTCCTCCAGTGCGACCAAACCGTCAGTAACGGACGGTGCCAGACTGAAGACCTGCAGATTGTCAAAACGCGTGATTCGGTTGTGGGTGCGCTCCCACCACAATTCGGCCGCATGCCCGCCATAGGCATAGATCACCACTTGTCCGGCCCGGTTGCAGCCCTTGCGGATGCGTCGTTCATCCGGCTGGCCCACATCGATCCAGGTTTCGATCTCGCCGGACAGACTCTTCGCCCACATTGCCGGCTCGTCATCGGCACAGAGCCCCTTGGTAAACTCCAGCCGCTCTTCAGCGTGCAGGGCAAATACCAGCAGCCGCACCATCAGACGTTCGCTGGTCTCCGAGGGATGCCGGGCCAGCGTCAGATGGTGAGTGGCATAATAGCCGCGGTCCATGTCGGCGATGGCCAGCTCGGCCTTGTAGATGGTTGCAGTCAGGGCCTTTTATCCCACCTCCGGCAACCGCCGATCGATCCCCTGGAGCATCTCCAGGGCGTCGGCTCGATCCTTGATGTCCTTTACTGCCCGCTTGAAAAAGGGACGCAATGGCTTCTTCAAATGGCGCAAAACCTCCTTGTTGGGAATGCCCTTCAGCACGGCGAAGAGCGCCAGCGCATAGGTCATATCGTATTGCGACAGAAAACTGGTGCGCTCGGCGGCCGGGCCGGCACAGGAGCCGCAGCCGCCCGCCGGCGCCTTGAAGGCGCTGTTGGCCAGCATCAGGCCGAAACCCATGAATACCCCGAGTACCTCCGTAAGGTGCGGCCAGTTCTCCCGTCCGCCGGGCGGTTCCTCGTCCGCCATTGAACCGAGGAAGTGAGCGAAATTATGGACGAAAGTGGCAATCAGCGCTTGCGGGTTGCCAATCAGGTTCGGGTCGTAGGTGAAGACCAGGCTCTCCCCCTCACTCACCTCGGGGGAGATGCCCTTTCCACCGCGAATCGCTCCCTGCAAAGCCAGCCTGGGCCTGGCGTCCGGGTCGAACCGCTCCGGTTCGACCAGTCGTGCAGGCCAATGGCTTAGCCCCGCATGCTGCCGGACCTGTTCGAAAATCAGCTGCGCCATGCCGTGGACCGACTGCTCACGGCCCGGAAAGTGCTCATTGGTGGGCACCACCAGAACCGTCTCCTGGTAAAAGACGTCACTGCCAAAGTTCTTCAGGGCCCAGGCATACACATCGAAAAGCCACCAGATGGAGGCCTCGTCGAGCAGGGGTTCGCTACGAAACAGGGAAAACATGTCGTCACCCGATCAGGAGTTCGTGGCCGCCAGTATCGCATGAATGCACCAGACGTTTGACCGTCGGCGTTCATCCTGTCCGACGAATACCGAACAATGGACAGCTGCCCAGCGGGCCGGGATCTGCAAGGCCGGGACTGCAAACAGGGGCGCATCACCCCCCGTTTCGGTTCCGGTCGGCATCGGCTACGATCACCGCCTGTCGCGCGCACAACGAGAGAACGATGAAAACGCACGAAATCCTCGGCCAACTGAGCCAGATGCATCAGATGATGGCCCACCTCCTGGGGTCGGTACCCGAAGCCGACGCCTACCGCAGTTTTGCCACCGGTATCCCGCCACTCGCCTGGTTGTTCGGCCGCGGCGTATATGTGGAGACCTACTGGCTACGTGAAGTGCTGGAGGGCGACGAGGACATGACCGCACGGGTGCGCCCGCTGTTCGCTGCCGGGGTACAGCCCGACGAGGCAGTGATTCAACAGCTCCCCCCTCGCGAACACCTGCTGAACTGGGGACTGGAGCTGCAGGACGAGAATCTCATGCGGCTTGCCAACCCACAGCGCCTGCTGCCCGCCGACCCCACCCTCGAAGACAACCGCCTGCCGCTGTTGATCCTCCAGGAGTACGGGCGGCTCTACGAAAGGACCCTGGCCCAGCTGACCGCGCGGCGCCTGCAGGAATCCTTTCCGTATCAGGTGAGCACGCCACTGGAGCCGTGCCCGCCCTCCGAACAGCACGTAGATGTACACAAGGGCATGTTCCGGGTGGGTGCAAAAGATGATCCGGCTGCTCGCGACAACGAACTGCCCACCCAGGTGGTGCAGCTCGACGCCTTTCGCATCGATTCCTTACCGGTGACCAGTGGCGCATTCCTCAGCTTCATGGAGGCCGGCGGCTACGACGAGCCCGCCTACTGGAGCGAGGAGGGCAACCGCTGGCGGGCGGCCCATTCACACCATCCGGTCCACTGGCGGCGGGATGTGGCCGGTCGCTGGTACGGTGTCGGCCTGAATGGCCCATTCGATTTGGTAGCCGAAGAGCCGGTGATGGGAGTCAGTCGCCATGAGGCCGAGGCCTATGCCAGGTGGGTCGCCTCTCAGGGTGAACGACTCGCCGGTGCCGTACTGCAGCACGAATACCAGTGGGAAGTGGCCGTCCGCAGCCAGGCGATCACCGACCGCGGGCGAGTCTGGGAGTGGTGCGCCAACCCGTTCGAGCCCTACACCGGCTACAGTGCATCGAAGTACCCCGAAGCCGCCACCGCGTTCGAGGCGGATCACTATCCCTTGCGCGGGGGCTGCCTGCACAGCCAGCTGGTCCTCCGCCGCATCAGCTACCGACACCACGCCGCGCCGGATGAACGGTTTCAGTTCAGTGGCATTCGCCTGGTCTTCCCGGGCTCGGATATGCCTTGGCATTAAGAGCAGTCGCGAGTGGCGAGTGGCGAGTGGCGAGTGGCGAGTGGCGAGGAGCATGTCCGAGAATAGCAATGGGATCCAAAATGTAGGTTGGCGCTGAGGAACGAAGCCCAACAAAATCAGCCTTGGGGTTCGCATAACTCATCCCACCCAACAGGCTCCTATTGATGTCCATGCATGTAGGAGCGACGGAAGTCGCGATGTGCCGAATCGCGGCTTCCGCCGCTCCTACAACATCCCGGTATGTCGCCAAAAGAGCGTATTGGACACGATTTCGGAACAGCTATGGTCGAGGAGGCGAGCAACCTTACACCTCTGGTGTTTTTCGCCCCCTGCGCCAGAGTTGTTATCCTTAGAGGCATTGTCGAGAAACCCGAACGAGAGAACCATGAATCAAGACGAACTGCCCGAAATCAAGCTGGATGCCGCCAATCTGTATCGGGAGGATACCTTCACCGATCGCCAGGCGGGCATTCTGCGGCGCATGACCCCGGTAAACTCCGACGGCAGCGCCGATGACAGCCGTCCCACCCTTTTTCTGGGCCAGACGCAGCTGATGACCCAGATGGGTGCCCTGCCGGTCTCCTTCGAGATGGAAGTGGAGACGCTGGACGAGGCACTGGAGCAGTTCCCCGAAGCAGCCAAAAAGGGCATCGAGGAAACCCTTGAGCAGCTCCAGGAGATGCGCCGCGAATCCGCCTCCTCCATCATCACCCCCGGCCAGAGCGGCGGAATGGGAGGAACGGGCGGCCCCGGTGGCGGACTGCAGATGCCCTGACAGGCTGTTGAACCGGGTTTTTTGTCCCTCCTCCTCTGCGGGAGAAGGTCAGGACAAGGGGATACAAAAACCCGGTCCTCTCCCTCGGGAGAGGGCGTTTTCAACAGCCGCCAACGGCCCGGCAAAGCGGCGGCCGGGTTCGATGCGACCTCGCCGTTTCCTTACCTCAAGCACGGTTGCGCCGCGAGTCCAGAAGTGCCCGCACGGTTTCAAAGCCCTTGTGATCCCGGAGCATGACCGCCAGGGGCGACAGACCCCCGAGTTCCTCGTTTCGAAACGAAATCCAGTGATCCCGCATCACCCGGTCATCGGGATACAGCCACTGTAGCGCCCGCTCGATGGCCACCAGATGTCCGGCGCGCTCCAGCACGTCCGGATCATCCGGCAGTGGTCCCCCATCACGAAACGGCCCTATATCGGTCACGTCCAGCAGTTCCGCCTGCTTGTCCGGCGAAAGCCCCCAGCGGAGCAACAGCGCCACGACAACCGCCGCCAGCCCCTGTCTTGCTCCGGATGGGTGCAGTTGTCCCAGATACGAATCGTGCATGGCTAGTGTCCTGTTACATGCTTGACGATGCTTTCAGCGAGCCGCTGGCCGGCCAGCGGCTCGCCCGGAGGGAGCTCCCCAATGATGCATTTTCCAAAGAATAGTCATCGCCCGGCGACTCAGCGCCCGATTGCCGTGGGTATCCGCCCCGGGACTTGAACCCTGCCCTTTGTACCAGTATATTAGAACTCGTCTAAATTATGGTTAGCCATTCACGAACAAGGAGCCATCATGAACGTAGATCAACACATGAAAGTCGCCCAGTGGCACATGGAGCAGGCCCGCCTGCATGCCACCCGGGAGCATTCCTGCGGCTGCCCGCTGAGCCCGGAGTATGAAAAGATCATCAAGGAAGTGGAAAGCGGCAAGATCATGGAAGAGCTGGTCTGCAACGCTGCCAATTAAGGCGTTGCGCTGGCAGTAAAAACCCGCCACCAGGCGGGTTTTTTTATGCGTTGCCGCCGCAGGGACGAAAAAAAACGCCCCCGGGCGGCAAACCCGGAGGCGTTTTCGAGCCGTACTACAGCGCGTCAGACGCAGCCGGTCGGCTTCGGCAGACCACCATATTTGGTGATCGGCTTCATGGGTCCGGTCAGCCAGAGCTTGAACATCTCTTTCTGATCTTCACCCGCAAACTTGGCGAACTTCCGGATAGGAGGTACGACAGAGTTTTCCTCGTAGTATTCGCGGGCCTTCATGATGTGAGCCCACCGGGTGTCGTCGAGTTCGATACCATCCTGTTCAGCCATGGCTGCGCCGATTTCCGGGGTCCATGCGTTCATATCGGTGAGGTATCCGTCACCATCGCGTTCAGGAAGCTCCATTGCTACTCCTCCAATTAATTCGGGTTTTTCATCTGCTGGATGCAGCCGGTCAGCCGCTTATATCCAGAGATTTAGAATGGATTTAAATATATACCCACCCGTCTTGTCAAGTATTAATCGCGAAACCGGATCACCGCGATGCGGCAATACCTCTTCGCCAACAGGGGTAGACGGCTGCAGACCCGCACTAAAAGGGGAGTGAGCACACACTCACTGTAAGTGTAGTGATTTAGGGGAAAGAAGCCAGGGGAACGCCGAAAAGTCCAACTTCGTACGGCTATTCGTCGAAAACATACCACAGAGCCCACCGGGGATACGCTACGGCTCATCTGCGTGGACCCTGTGGTGCTTATCAGCGGGCGGGCCAGTACCTGGTTTCGATGCCCTCGCCCAGATCGGCCTCGATGAGGCGGCGACGGACCTCGAGCAGGCGCTCAATCAATTCCGGCTCGGCTCTTTCGTAGGCCTCGGCATCAGGCACACGTTTGACCGCCACCCCGAGCAATTCGGTAATGGCGTTGCCTATGGAGTTCTGGCTGATGGTGACGATCAGCTTGCCCTGGTCATTGCGGTAGATGAGCTGCTTGAAGGCGGGCTGCCAGCGTACGGCATTAGCGTAGGCCGGGTCGGTGATGCAGCGGTCGCGCACCTTCTTGGCGGTGGTGAGGAAGTCGTTGTTGAACATCAGCACCCGCTCGACCGCATCGGGGAAGTAGAGATCCGGCGGCATCGGCGCGTTACGGGTGGAGACCTGACTGAAAAAGGTGCGGTAGAAATCCAGGAAGCCCTTCAGCACCTCGTCGTATTCGTGCCAGAAGCGGATGTTCTCCAGAGTGGCCCCGCCGCCGGGGATCTCCCAGCTCGGCAGCCCCTGCGGATAGCCGGTCAGGTCCAACCGCGCCACCTCGTCGCTCACCGGCTTGAGCACGGAGAGGTCGAGTGCCTCGCAGATGAACTCCCGGTAGACGTCATGCATGTACTTCTCGAACAGGCTGTGCTGCCCGCCATCGGTGAGGTTGGGGTCGTTGAGGTCGGCCAGCTCGGCGTCGCGCAGCGTCGTCTTGTCAAACACCATGAAGTGGTTGTGCAGCATGCGAATGCTGGGCACCCCGGGTGAGGTGAGGGGCCAGGTGGCATCCAGGCTTGCCTCGCCCGCCAGAATCAGGTGCTGCTCCGGGTCCGGATAACGCTCCAGCATGTAGTTGATGATGACCTGGTTCATCCGGTTCCAGACGTGTTTCACCCCCTCCGGGACCTGGGTGCGTCGCACCGGCCGACCCAGCGGATTGAGGATGCACTTCGAGGTGTTGTAGATAATCGAAGCATCAAACTCGTTGCTGTGTCCCAAAGCCTTGCGGTAGAGCAGCAGATTCTCCGGATTGCTCAGCAGCCCGTTGTTGTGCTCCAGGTCATTCAGGTTTTCAGTGCTGTTGAAGAACTCGTTGGGCTTGATGCCCTCGGGCACTTCCAGCGGAATGGGGCGGAAAGGGGTAACGATTCGTCGTGGGCCGGACTGCATGAGGCTACCTCGGAGATTTTCCTTATGGGCTTATAAGCTATTGAAATGACAAGCAAATTAGCTGCGAAAGTCACTTTAGCACCATCCCCGGGGAAACGGTAGCAACTGGAACCCTTCCTGCATCCCTGCAGGTGTATTCAAGGCGTGCCCGCTTTCAAGGACTTACCTTGCTTTCAACGTGTAACCGGGAGGCTTTCGAGTTCAGGGAAAAGGCTGTGAATTCAGCTTTCAAGCGGGATGCAGATCACCGAAACGCACGCCCACCAGCCGCACTTTTCTCGCTCGCTCCCGATTGAATCGATGCAGATCCTTTCTGGCGGCCTCGAAGAGGACGGCAAAGTCATCCGTCGGCTCTGGCAGGTGCAAGGCATGGGTATGACTCTCAAAGTCCGCATAGCGCAGCCTCACGCTGACGCTTCGGGCGAGTAAACGCATATTGTGCAGGCGCATTACCAAGCCCTCTGTCAGGGCGTTCAGCTCGGCTTCGATAGCTTCCGGGTCTCCGGTATCGCGCTGGAAGGTTGCCTGGTGGCCCAGGGATTTGGGCACCCGCTGTGCGGTCAGTGGAGTGTCGTCGATACCGTGAGCGGCCCGGTGGAGGTAGTGCCCACGGGAGGGCTTGAACTCCACAACGAGGACGGCTGGCGGGATTCCGGCCAGTTCGCCGATGGTTTTCACCCCCATGCTCTTCAGATGAGCTTCGGTCCTTGGGCCCACTCCCCAGAGGCGCCTCACCGGCAGCGGCCAAATCCGGCGCTCGATATCCTCCCCGGGAAGTGCCACCAGCCCATCCGGTTTCTCCAGGTCGGAAGCCATCTTCGCCAGCAGCTTGTTGGGGCCGATGCCCACAGAGGCGGTAAGCCCCGTCTCTTCCCGGATGCGCTCTTTGATGATACGGGCGATCCCTACCGGATCAGCCACCTCCGACAGGTCGAGAAATGCCTCATCGATACCGCCCTCCTCCACGGTTGGCGAATACGTCTGGAGGAGGGCTTTGATGTGCTCGGAAATCTTCAGATAGACCGGGGCGTCGACCGGCAGAAAATGACAGAACGGACAGAGTCGAAAGGCGGTGCGCAAAGGCATGCCCGAATGGACACCAAAGCGCCTGGCTTCGTAGGACGCCGTCGACACCACCCCTCGTTCGAAAGGTACACCCCGGCCGCCCACCACCACCGGTTCGCCGCGAAGCTCGGGATGCCGCAGAAGCTCCACCGCGGCAAAGAAGGCATCCATATCGATATGCAGAATGCAGGGCATTGGCAGTTTCCTGACAACCTGCCGTCAGTTTAGAGCGCCGATTCGATCAACGAAGTTTTCCTGCACCGATATACCGTGGACCGGTGGGACGGGACGCCTTGAACAGACATTTGAAAGCGTCCGTGACGAGAAGATAATCGGGTCTTCAGCGGTAACAGTTGCCGTAATCGCCTCCGCGCACGAAAGCCCCAAATGCACTGAACCGACACAGTCTCCCATTCGCCGTTTTTGGTGAACGTCACCGTCTCCAGGAAGTAGAAAGTCGGTGCATAATGGGTGAGGGCGGGTGTATTTCCAACCGAAGAACATTCGCGGTGGGAACAGAGGGCAAGGAGAGGCCACGCATCCGGTGAGAAATCCGGGCTAGAGTTGATCAAAGCGGAACAAATCAGGGAGCCTGATCATGGAGAAGATCAATGCCATCCGAAAATATCTTCAGACGCACACCGACCAGCGGGATATATATCATCGAAAGTTGGAGGGCGGCCACGAGTTCCGTATCCACAACAACGGGCGCAGCTGTTGGGTAATGGTGGACGACAATGTCATCGATCAATCGGATGCCCTGGCGCTGACGGAGATGCTGACCAATGCCCACATCCCGCAGACCTGCCGGGATACGGCACAGATGCGCCACTGGATTGTGACTCCGCAAGGGGTGATTGAAGAGAACGTGCCGGGCGAACATCTCTGATGTCGCGTCGTTCAGGCCCGCAGCCAAACCTCCCGTAAATCAGTCGGCATCAACCAGGCGATATGGTTGGTCTCCTCAATTGGGAGCACCCGTTTGACCGCTCCGAACACGGCTTCGGTGGCCTGCTCCGCAACATCATCGGGTACCTCCAGCTCGCTGCCGACGGCGTGAATAAACTCTGACGCATCGAGGGTATCCACGGGTCGTTTCCCCTCGATTTCCTGCTGCAGAATCGACGGCTCCAGCGAAAGCGAGCCGATCGGCGGCGGCAACTGCGCGAACAGGTGTTCGGCCTCTTCCTGGGAGATTCGCCTGCGCAGGTGAATCAATACGCTCTGGACGGCGTCACGCTCCAGATCGTCGTTTTCGGGGAGCCAGCGCCTCTCCATCTGCTCCCAGAACATCCGGTCCGTTTCCATCGCCTTTCCTACCTCATGTCCGAATCCGGGCAAGCGCCCATCTATTCACAAATTAGCAAAGGCGCGGCGAATTCACCGCCAGACGGAAGTTCGCGGAGCAGGAATCGGGTAAAGTGGAAGGTATGCCTGAACCGAAGGAAATCGTGATTTGCGGCCTCGACGGGGTGATCGCCCTGCTCGAACATCGCCTGCATCACCTCTACAACGATGATGGGGTCAAGGACTGGGACCGGTTCCTTGAGGCCTGCACGGATGACATGCCGAATCTCCCCCTGATCGATCGCCTCAACCAGGCGCGGGGAGAGGGAGTACCGGTCATGATTGTCACCGGCCGCAGTTCAGCGGTGCGCGAACAGACCATCGAGTGGCTCCGGCAGTGGCATATCGGCTATGACGGACTGGTGATGCGCCCGGCCGGCGATTTCACCTCCGCTGGCAAGTTCAAGGCCGCGGTCATCGAGCGCAGCTTTACCGGTGCCACGATTCGCCGCGTCTACGAATCCACCCGGCAACTGGAGGTCGCCCGCTGGTGCGCGCAGCAAGACATTCCCTGCACCCTGATCGGCCCCAACCAGGGCAATGGCGAGAGTCGCGAAGTATTCGAGCTTAAGGTGGTGAACCACGCCTGTGGACACATCGCGCTGCACCCCTTCTACGGTGACGACGACGTCGCCTGGGACGAGCGCGTTCACCAACTGGCCGACACCCCCTGCCGGCTCTGCCAGGCCGAAGAGATGGCGAAGGAGCGCAAACAGAAAGCGGATGAGGCCCGGCTCGCCGCCCGTGAACAGGGCCTGCCGCCCCTGGAGGGTTCCGAAAAGCAGGTGGAATGGGCCGAAGGCATTCGCATCAAGGCCTTTAGCGCCGTCAACAAGGTACTGAAGTGGACCGATCAGGTCAGTGCCGAGGCCGAAGCGGAGGACCCGGACCACTGGAGCACGGTCACCCAAGGGATCAAACGGGCAATCGCCTACCTGGAGGAGCAGGTGGATGCCAAGTGGTGGATCGACCACCGCCACGGCATCATGAACAACCTGGATGGCGGGCGGGCGCTGCTATCCGCCGTGGCGGAGCAGGAGGGCTATTTCTAGAAATGGCGATGTGGCACGGGATATGCTACACTGGCGCGTTCGAAGCTAGCCACCTGTCGAACTCAGGCGCCTAGTCGGCGCGGCGTTTCAGCCTCCATAAACGGCAATCACAAGGAGCGAGTGCCATGTCTGCAGTTGAAGAAAAACCCACAGTACGTCCGCAGTATCGCGTAGTCAGCGTCAAGAAAGCAAAGAAACCTGAAGGAATGGAAGGCAATAACTGGCATTGCTACATCATTGAACGCGGCACCTCGGTCGTAACGGGCCAGAAGCCCGGGACCCTCAAGGCAGTCACCGAACATGCCGAACAGGTAGCCAGCGACCTCAACGCCCGCAGCGGAATAGGCGCAGGCTCCCCCTACGCTGCCCGCAAAAGCAAATAGCCAGGCCTTTTCCGACGCTCTTTTTTTTACGTCACCAGGAATAAGCCGCCGAACCGGCGGTTCCTTCTTGCATTTACACCCTGCACGCTGGCCACTGTAGGTCGGGCTTTAGCCCGTCAACGCGAACTGACGGCCTGAAGGCCGACCCACAAACTGCTGCCCCTGTAGGTCGGGCTTTAGCCCGTCAACGCAAACGACGGCCTGAAGGCCGACCTACAAACTGCGCGCCCCTGCAGGTCGGGCTTTAGCCCGTCACACTGCAAACGTCGGCCTGAGGGCCGACCCACAAACTGCCCCCCCGCAGGTCGGGCTTTAGCCCGTCAAAACTGCAAGCGACAACTGAAGGCCGACCTGCATGGGCCGCTCCGTGTCGCACTACACTGGTTGGTAACGGCCGAAGCGGGACAGGAGGAGAGCTTCATGGCAGATGAACAGGGGTCCGGCGACAACGGGCGCCAGACCAAACCGCGGAAACGAAAGAGCCTCAGCATGCACGAAGGCATCGCCTACTGGTGCGACTGCTGCCCCTGCGAAGCCGAGGAACGCTGGGTGGAAGTCGGCAAGGAGTTGGGTATCGACATGAAAAGTGATTACGAGGACGAGGAGCCGGAAGAGGACCCCTCCCGCAACCGCTGAAGGGCATCGCGGTATTGGAAACACGCTACCCGGTGAGACACTGAGCAGGTAACAGACCGGCATGGGTGCGCAAAAGACGATGCCCTGCCGGGGCTGCCATCCTGGCGTCGACAGCGGAAAGCCGCTTGAGGTACGATTCACAAGGGATACTGGTGCAACGACGTCATCAGTCGGCGCCCCGATATTGAGCCTCTCGTTCGGACCGAAACAGCCCCTCGTGTATGCTTCTGGCCCGCTTTCAGAGGCGCTTCGCGACTGAACCGGTCCATAATCACGGAACCAGCAGTGCCGTACCCCAAAAAAAGCTATTTCATAGCGGGACTCATCTCTCTGCTGGTGCTCGGTTTTCTCACCACCAGCGTAGTCAGCTATCTGGTCACCGAGGATTCTCTGAGCGATCGTATCGCTGAAGAGGCACTTCCCCTCACCAGCGATAACATCTACTCCGAAATCGAGAGGGATCTGTTACGTTCGATCCTCATCTCTTCACTCATGGCGCAGGACACCTTCGTCCGTGACTGGAGCCTCGACGGTGAAAAGAATCCGGAGCGGATCATCCGCTACCTGGAGCAGATTCAGGAGAGATACCGGACCACTACCTCGTTCTTCATCTCCGACCGCACGTATCGCTATTACCACCCCGACGGCATCGTCAAGACCCTGGATTCCGAGGCCCCCGCTGATGCCTGGTACTTTCGCGTCCGCGACATCAACGATCATTACGAAATCAATATTGATTGGGATACGGCAGACCGGGACCGGCTGAGCATCTTTATCAACTACCGGGTGGTGGACTACGAGGGCAACTTTCTAGGCGTGACCGGCATCGGTCTTTCGGTCAACTCGGTGGCCGAGCTCATCGAGAGCTATCAGAGTCGCTACGGAAGGCAGATTTACTTCGTGGACCGGGAGGGAAGCATCACAGTTCGGGGTAGTGACATCGCAGGCGCCAACCGCATTCAGGATCGTCCCGGTCTCGAAAAGATGTCCATGCACATCCTGACCAGCCCCAGCACCTCCCTCACCTATACCAAACCCGATGGCGAAAAGGTCTACGTCAACAGCCGCCTGGTTCCGGAGTTCGACTGGTATCTCATCGTCGAGCAGGCCGAATCAGCCAGTAATACACGCATTCTCAATACGCTGTTCATCAACATCGGAGTGGCTCTGGTTATCACTGCGCTGGTTCTGGCCATCGCCTGGTTCTCCGTGAGGGGTTACCAGCAGAAGCTGGAAGAGATGGCCACCACCGACAAATTGACCGGCGCGGCCAACCGGCACGTGTTCGAGATGATCTTCAAACATGATACCGCTTCCGCCATGCGCCGCGGCGATTCCGTCTCGCTCATCACGGTCGACATCGACCGCTTCAAGGAGATCAACGACACCTACGGACATGCGGGCGGCGATGCGGTTTTATCGGGATTCGCGGCAATCGTTCGTGAATACTTCCGCGACTCAGATACCTTCTGTCGCTGGGGCGGAGATGAGTTCCTGATCCTCATGAGTGACTGCGATCTGGACTGTGCGACAAAAGCCGCCGAACGGATCCGGGAAGCCGTACGTCATCATCCATTCCAGTTCGGTTCGAAACAGATCCCGGTGACACTCAGCATTGGTATCGCCCGGCATCTGCCCCACGAGGAACTCACCGAGCTGCTCAAACGAGCGGATACCGCACTCTACGCCTCCAAAAACCGGGGCCGGGACCAGGTCAGCCTGGCCTGATCCGGCACGGGGTTAACGCATCAGGGGCACATCCCCGCTCCACCGGTAAGGAAGGGTTACCTCTCCGCTGGCCCCGGGGACCTTCAGGTTGCCGGTGAACGCCACCGGCAGGGAGCGGCCCTCCCGTATGGCCTGCGTGACGTTTGCGATCTGGCCGTAATCCAATTTGAGGCGCAAGGGCAGAGTCCCGGTCCGATTCGGCTCCAGCGAAAACGGCTGGGCACTCTCACCATTCAACACCGAGGCGTCGCCCAGTTTGACCTGGTAGTCGAGACCATTAAAGCGAATCGGAAAGCGGTTGGTGTTGATCATCCTGAGGTCCACCCTCAGCTGCGCACCGGAAAGGCTGAGGTTTTCGACCCGCAAACTCTGTACCGAAACATCCGGGAGCCGGGGCAACGGCACGCTGCCCGATTGCGAGTAGGGAATGGCAAACAGACCGAAATCGGCCTTGCCGCTGATCCGATACTCCAGCGCATCACTCCGGCCCAGTTCCGCGAGTGAGTCGAGCACATCGCTGTAACGCAGCGTAAGAGGAAGAGTCAGGCGTGATTGCTGGTTGGCACCGATCCGCAACCGTTCACCGAGGCTACCGCTGGTGAAGATCTTGTCCGCAAGCTCGAGCCGATAGCTCAGGTCCCGCATCGAGATACCAATGGGATTGGGATTGCGGACATCGAAATCGAAGGCGAGCTGCGCATCGGCCAGCGACATGGCCACCACCTGCACATCGCGCAGATCCACCTGCGGCTGCTTTACATGCTCTTGCACCGCGGCGCACCCGCTCAGAAGTGCCGCCATCATCGAACCCATCAAGCCCAGTCGTCCCATCGTCTCTCCTGCCACTGTTTGTCCCCGACCCCTTACTTGAGCAACGGGTGCCCCTTCGGCAACTGCTTCGAATACCACAACGCCAGCTTGTGACGCATCGTCTGCTGAGAGACCTGCTCCTCCGGTAGCGGCTGGATTTTCTTGTCGTGCACCAGCAACCGGTAAATGTATTGAATCTTATCGCTCGCGGAATCGGTCGCCTCGAACTCGACCACCCCCCGCTCCTCGCCGTACTTCATACCGGCAAGGATCGCCTCCTTCACCAACTCCGCCTCATGCTTCAGCTTTTTCATTGCAGTTTCCCGTTCGGATTGCGGCCATACTACACCGGAAACCCCGGACAGCACGTGTGGGCAGGTTTGCCCATCGTACCGAATGGGCGTAGGTTTCCCCTTTTCGGTCTTCCTGGAATAAGCACCATGAATCGTGCGCGAACTACTCTATCTCTCCTGGGCGCGCTGACGCTCCTTCTGGCACTCACCGGCTGTTCTCCACACCCGGCAGCCGGCAACTGGACCGCAACAGCCGAAGACTCCCAATTCAGTCGACTCGAGGTCACCTACGAAGGACGCGCCAACCTCTTCGAATTCGGCGAGGAAAAGGCGGGCAGGCACTGCTTCTGGAGCGGTGAAAGCAAGCAGGTGATTTCCATGAGCTGCAAGCCGGCCTTCGACACCGACATCGAGGAGCACTACCGTCTGAACCTGGAAGGAGACGGCACCGCGATACTCATGCGCGATGATCAGGCGGTGGCCTATTTCTCACCGGAGCCGTAAAAAGCCGCTTCGCTCTCCTGTCTGTCTATCCCCCAGCATCGGTGCCCCTGAACGGTGATTCTGCGGCAGCCCGGACGCGTTCCAGCCCCTCACGTCCGCCGAGCATGACCAGCAGGGGCGTGAAGTTGCCAAGCGCCGGATTCGGGAACTTGACCCAATGGTCCCGCATCATCGGGTCGTCCGCATAGCGCCGTTTCAAGGCCCGATCGATGGCAAGCAGCTGCCCGGCCCGGGCCAGCACATCGGGCTTCTCGGGTAGAGGCTCGCCTTCGCGATACGGCCCGACGGCATCGATGCCAAGCAGAAGCTTCTCCTGACCCTCATCGAGGCCCCACCGATCCAGCAGCGCCACACTCGCCTCCGCCACCGCACGCCGACTCTCCTCGCTCTGCAGTTCGGGGAGAAACGTCTTGACCATGGCCCTCCTCCTGAGGTGCTAGTGTACTGTTGCATGCTTGGCGATACTTTCAGAGCCCCCCAAAACGTCAGGACAAGGCGCAGCGTGCAGGCAATGGTTATTCCCTTGTCAAGCGCTGCACGAATCCGCCGGGAGCGGATTCGGACAGCCGCAGGCTGGCCCGAAGGGTGGACTCCAGGGATGGAGTCCGCAACGCCGTCATGGCGTTTTTGGAGGGCTCCCTTCGGGCGAGCCGCTGGCCGGCCATCTGCGGCGTTGCGTTTCTTGGAAAGGGCACGCCATTCCCTGCAAAACGCGCCTTGCAGCTGGCTGGCCAGCGGCTCGCTGAAAGCACCGCCAAGCATGCAACAGTACACTGACAATGGCATGAATATAGGCGAATGAGCCCCTCGAGCCTGTCCCCGGCGCCCCGTGGCCCGCAAATCCATAGATATGGCCAAATTTGCGAAGAAGTAATCGTTCAGCGCATGGACCCCTGCGATAGACTCCGGTAGACAAATGCCGTCAGCGCCTCAGGGCGGGAGGCTGCCCGAACGTCGCGCATGGTGTACGGTACCCCAGATGCCACCACGCCAGATGCGATTCACGTTTGATTTCGAGCGGAACCTTTGGCAATCCTTTTTCCCAATCAGGAGCGAAAATAATAACGATGGAGTCATATAACCGCAGAACCCCTCTCTTTCTCGCAACCGTCTTCGGGCTTTCACTCGGCATCGCGGGCTGCAGTGAGCAAGGCAGCACCGAAGCAGCCGGGGAACCACAGGGGAAGGTCGTTGCCACCCTCAACGGCAAGTCGATCACCGAAAGTGAGCTGAACAAATACCGCGACGCCCGTGCCGATTCGTCCCAGCCGCAAGACGAAGAAGCGCTGTTGAACGAGCTGGTCACCCAGGAGCTCGTCTACGAGGACGCGCTCCAGCGAGGCCTGGACAAGGACCCCAAGGTCCTCCAGGAACTCGAGCAACTGCGCACCCGCATTCTGGTCTCCGCCATGGTGCGCAAGGCCATGGAAGATAACCCGGCCACCGACGAACAACTCCGCGCAGAGTATGACCAGCTCAAAGACAGCCTGGTGATCTCCGAATACAAGGCCAGCCACATCCTGGTGGAGGAAAAGGAGCAGGCGGAGCAGCTGATTGCACAGCTTGATGATGGTGCGGATTTTGCCGAGCTGGCCGGCGAGCACTCTACCGGCCCCACCGGCAAGAATGGCGGGGATCTAGGCTGGATCAACCCGCAACAGATGGTGCCGCCTTTCTCCCAGGCGCTCCAGCAAATGGAGACTGGCAGCTATTCGAAGGAACCGGTAAACACCCGTTTCGGTTGGCACGTCATCAAACTGGATGAGAGCCGCCAGTCCGAACCACCCGCCTTCGAGGACCTCAAGGGACAGCTGGCGCAGATGACTCAGCAGCGCCGGGTCAGCGAATACATCGCCGCCCTGCGGGAAAAAGCCGACATCTCCATCAATGGAGAAGCCGGCGAAGAAAAGACCGCGCCCTTAACGGCGGAGTAAGCCCCACCGTCGAAGCCGCCGGGCGGAAGTCGGGCGGCTTCCGCTCTTCTAAACCTCTGGCAGCCCCAAGCTGCATCCATAGCACGAGCAGGCCACGCCGGAACTACGCTAAGCTTTTCCGAAGTACCCGACAAAACAGCCATGCGCCTCTACATCGGCACCAGCGGCTTCGCATACAAGGGGTGGAAGGGTTCCTTTTACCCGCAGGGGATCGCTGAGCGTGACCTGTTGAGTTGGTACGCCCGGCAATTCAATGCAGTAGAGATCAACAGCACCTTCTACCGCTTTCCCACCCTCGCTGGCCTCGCCACCTGGGCGTCGCAGGTCCCAGGGAGCTTTCGTTTTTCCATCAAGGTTCCCCAGCGCATCACCCACGCGAAACGGCTGTACGATGTGGATGAGGATCTCCACTATCTAATCGATACCATCACTACCCTCGGCCCACGCCTGGGACCGCTGTTGTTCCAGCTGCCACCCCGTTTTCAGTTGGACAGAGCCAGCCTGGAGGACCTCATTGCACAACTGCCGCCGAAGCTGCGCGTCGCCTTTGAATTCCGGCACCCAAGCTGGCTCTGCGACGAAATCTACCGGCTACTCGCCGATAACGGATGTGCCCTCGGGTTCAATGACGAAATCATGACCACCCTGCGCGCCACCACCGACTGGGGATACCTGCGGCTGCGCCGGGGCGAATACACCGCGGCAGATCTCACTGCCATGGCGAGCCAAGTGCTCGGCCAGCCGTGGAAGAGCGCCTACGTCTTCTTTAAGCACGAAAGCCCCGACGCTCCCGGCCTGGCCCAACAGTGGCGAGAGATCGCGTCAAAGGTTGCAAGATCCACATAGGGTCGTACGAACTGATGAATGGGTGGTTTGTATCGGGGAAGGGGATAACTGCCCAACGAGGGGCTGTCGTTTAGCAGCCCCTCCGTTGGGCTATACGGTGAAATTCGCCAGAAGCCCAGAGGAGTAGAGGTTGCGGCCTGGGCTTCAGATGTCCTCTTTCCGGACGCACGTTCTGCAAATCAGCCAGACAGCCGCCGCCGGACCGCCAATGAGCAGAATGAACGGCAAGAGCATCGCCGCGATGATACCGCTGATCATCATGATTTCCGTCATGGCACACCTCCCTGTGTTGCCTACGGCCGAGAACCCTCACATGGAGCGTCCCGTCTGCCGTGTCCATTCAGGAATCGAATGAGTCTAAATATTGTTTGTAATTCCATTTATGTCAAAGCACGCCCTTGCCTCTATGTCGGTACCAGCAGTTTTGCCTCGGAACCCGTAGCTCCCGCCAGGGTCTACTGAGTATACTCCCGACCTACCGACTGATAAGGCGCAGGCACAAAGCGCCATTGAATGGACGGAAACCCCTTTCCGATGAATCCAAAGCCCAACTCCGACACGGGCCATGTATCCACCGCCTGGCTGCTGATCTTCGCCGCCTGGCTGCTGTCCGCTATCTCCACCCTCGGCGCACTGTTTTTCGGCGAAGTCATGGAGGTACCAACCTGCAGTCTCTGCTGGTACCAACGCATCTTCATGTTTCCGCTGGCGGTGATTCTGCCCCTGGGGCTGTTCCCGCTCGACCTCAAGGTCATCCGGTACACACTGCCGCTGCCCCTGCTCGGCGGATTGCTCGCCGGCTTCCAGCTACTCCTGATCGAAGGGGTAATCCCCGAGAGCATCCAGCCCTGTAGCAAGGGCGTGCCCTGCTCGGAAACCTTTGTCGAGTGGTTCGGTTTCCTGACCATCCCGATGATGTCGATCGCGGCCTTTTCAACCATCGCCGTACTACTTGTCGCGGCGCGTTTCAGAGGTTCCCAATGAAGCAAAAGACCCTGTTCATCATTGCCTTCGCGAGCCTGGTGCTGGCCTTTGTCTTCGGCGCACTGATCTATACCGCGGAGAAAAACCAGGAGTCCTCACAACGGGCCGAGGCCAACCCTTCATCACTGGTCCGCATGCACTCGCCCACACTCGGCCCGGCCGGTGCACCGGTGGTTATCGTCGAATTCCTCGACCCGGCCTGCGGGACCTGCCGGACCTTCTATCCCGCGGTCAAGGAGATGCTGGCCGACAATCCCGATCAGATCCGCCTGGTACTGCGCTACGCCCCCTTCCACCAGGGTTCGGACCAAGTCGTCGCGCTGATGGAAGCGGCCCGCAGGCAGGGCCAGTTCTGGCCGGTACTGGAAACCCTGCTGGCAAACCAGAACCAATGGGTACAAAACCATACCGCACAAATCGCACGAGTCTGGCCACTGGTCGAAGGCCTCGGCCTGGACCGCGACAAGCTGCAGGCCGACATGGCCTCGCCGGAAGTCGCCGCCGTCGTCGCACAGGACCTGGAGGATGCCCAAACCCTCAACGTCACCAAGACGCCCGAGTTCTTCGTCAACGGCAAACCACTACCAAGCTTCGGATACCAGCAGCTGAAGGATCTGGTGGATAACGCCCTGAGCGAAGCGCGATCGCGCTAGCCGCTCCATCGAAAACTCTCTCTTCGGGGGAATCAATACCACCGCTAGCCCGGGCTTCCCTCCCGGTAGGAGGGCCGCGCCCGGCGCGATGCTCACTGCAACGGAAATCGCCGCGAGGGCGCGCCTCCTACCGGGACTATGGCTCCGTCTATCCTGGTAGGAGGGCCGCCCCCGGCGCGAT